>CALPSU020000010.1 GCA_943326315.2 Chryseobacterium gleum | reverse complement strand
ATTCCTGCAAGACCAAATCCATAAGACCAGCCCAATTTTTCACCTAAATATCCACAAAGCATCATTCCTAAAAAAGATCCTGCATTAACTCCCATGTAAAAAATGGTAAAAGCTCCATCCTTTTTTTCGGGAAAACTTTTATACATATTTGAGATAATCGAAGTAATATTTGGTTTAAAAAAACCATTACCTATAATTAGACAACCTAAACCGATATATAAAAAAACATGATTAAACTCTAGAGCCATAGAAGCATGTCCCAATGTCATAATTATTGTGCCAATGATTACAGCCTTTCTACTCCCTAAATATTTATCAGCTAAAAATCCTCCTAAAATAGGTGTAAGGTAAACCAATGAAATATAGGTTCCGTAAAGTGCCGAAGCATTTGCAATTGACCAGTCCCAACCGCCAGTTCCTGAAGAACTTATTAAGAAAATTATTAATAGAGAACGCATTCCGTAGTATGAAAAACGTTCCCACATTTCAGTGAAAAATAAAATAAAAAGTCCTTGAGGATGACCTAAAACAGTTGAATTGAAAATAGAATTAGTTTTATTATCCATCTATATTATTGCTTTTTTTTTAATTTTCGGACTGATTTTAACGAGCTAAAATATTAAAATTTATTTTAAATGAAATAAATCCTATCTTCACGTTATGAACATACAGTACTAGTTTTATAATCTTTTTTAGAATGTTATTTGATTGTCATTCACATTTTAATAGTTTAAATCATGTTACAATCCTCAATATATCAGGTGTTAATGATGAAGATATTAAATGTTTTTCTGTAGGAATTCATCCTTGGGAATCTTCAAAAATTGAGGATAACTTTTTAAGTATAGAACATTTAGCAAAGGGTGAAAAATGTATAGCTATTGGTGAAATTGGACTTGATAAATTAAAAGGACCAGATATATTAATTCAGAAAAATGTATTTGAAAAGCAAATTGAAATTTCTGAGAAGCTTAAATTACCAGTAATAATTCATTGTGTGAAAGCTTGGAATGAATTAAAAGTTCTTAAGCAAAAATTAAATCCGATTCAAGTATGGATTTATCATGGGTTTAATAAAATTGGAATTCTTGAGGAAGTATTAGAATCTGGTTTAATGATTTCCATAGGTTCATCTATTCTGTCGAATATAAAATTGCAAATGCATTTAGAATTAATTCCGAATGATAAACTTCTATTAGAAACAGATGATTCTCAAATTGATATTTTTGACATTTACAAAAAGGTTTCCGAAATAAAAAAAATATCTTTGTCAGAATTAGAACAAATTATTGAAGAAAATTTTAAAAGAATATTTAGAAAATGGCAAAGTGGCTTGAACGAACAGAATTATTAGTTGGGAAAGATAAAATTGAAAAATTACAAAACTCACATGTCTTGATCGTTGGATTAGGCGGGATTGGTTCTTTTGCAGGTGAATTTATTGCAAGAGCAGGTGTCGGAACTATAACATTGATCGACGGTGATGCATTTGACTCTACAAATAAAAATAGACAATTAACAGCTTTAGATTCAACAATTGGTAGAAATAAAGCTGTTGTTTTGGCTGAGAGAATTAGAGATATAAATCCAGATGTAAATTTAAATGTAATAGAAGAATTTGTATTGCCAGAAAGAGTTTGGAAAATATTAGAAGAATTTAAACCAGATTATGTGATGGATTGTATTGATTCGGTTACTCCAAAATTGGAATGGATAAAAGCTTGCAAACGTTTAAAAATCAAAATTATATCCCATTTAGGTGCTGGTGGGAAAGTAGACCCTAGTCGTGTTCAAGTAGCAAAACTAGACAAGACCTATAATTGTAAATTAGCTAGTCATTTAAAAAAGAGATTGAAAAGAGAAAATGTTGAGTTTACTTCTATTAGAGCTGTTTTTTCTTCTGAATTGCAAATAAAATCATCCATGAAATTAACGGATGGCCTTAACTATAAAAAGTCATTTTATGGCACTATGAGTTATATGCCTGGGTTATTTGGTTTAATGGGCGCTGCAGAGGTTATCCGTTATTTATCACTTAATAAATCCTAAAACAGAAATTTGACATTTTGATTTCAGTATTATTATTTTAATTTTGTTAAAATTAGATTACAATATTTACAACGATGAAAAATATATATTTTTTCTTTTCAATCCTATTATTTTTAACTTCTTGCAATGAAAACTCAGAGGATAAAGCTAATACTCCAATACATATAGATACTAATTTAATTAAAGATGGTCATAGTTATTCAAACATTAACGAAATCAGGACTTTTCATTTGGATTTAGAGTTGGATGTGAATTTTGAAAATAAGACTATTTATGGTGTAGCTCGACATGAAATGATCAATTTCGGAACGGATACAGCAATTTTTGATATTAAAGGATTAGATATTCAAAAGGTAACATTAGGTCAGAAGGAAGAAAAGGAAACAGATTTCATGATCGGAAAAGATGATGAATTATTAGGTCAGCCTTTGTGTGTAAAGGTTTTGCCAAATACTAAATTTATAAATATTTATTATAAAACTACTGAAAAAACGGAGGCTTTAGATTGGTTATCACCTGAGTTAACTGCAGGTAAAGTTCATCCTTATATGTACACACAAGGAGAAGCAATTCTTACACGTTCTTGGATTCCACTTCAGGATGCGCCTTCCAATAGAGTTACTTATACTGCAAAAGTTAAAGTTCCGAAAGATTTAATGGCTCTTATGAGTGCGGAAAATCCTAAAAAAATGAATGCTGAAGGTATTTATCATTTTGAAATGAAACAACCTATTCCTTGTTACTTAATAGCTTTGGCAGTTGGAAATTTAAAATATAAGAAATTAGGCAAAAATTGCGGTGTTTATTCTGAACCTGAATTGATTAACGCTTGTGCTTATGAATTTTTTGATTTACCTAAACTAATTACTGCAGCTGAAAAAATATATGGTAAATACCAATGGGAACAATACGATATTATTGTTTTGCCATATTCTTTTCCTTTTGGAGGAATGGAAAATCCACGTTTAACATTTGCTAGTCCGACATTATTAGCTGGAGATCGAAGTTTAGTTTCTGTTGTTGCTCATGAGTTAGCGCATTCTTGGTCTGGAAATTTGGTAACGAATGCTTCCTGGGATGATTTCTGGTTGAACGAAGGTTTTACAGTCTATTTTGAAAACCGAATAATGGAGGAAATCTATGGTAAAGAGATAGCTGATATTCTAGCATTGATTGAATACCAAGAACTAGAATCTGAAATTTCTGCAATAGGTAAAAGTAAATTTCCTGAGGATACGCATTTGAAATTAACATTAAAAGGAAGAAATCCAGACGATGGTATGACTTCAATAGCATATGTTAAAGGAGCTTTTTTCTTAAAAACTTTAGAAAATAAGGTTGGAAGAAAATTATTCGATAAATTCTTAAATTCTTATTTTAAGAGATTTTCATTTCACACGATTACTACTGAGAAATTCGAAGATTATCTAAATAGCCAATTATTAAAACCAAATCACATTGCTTTTAATACAAAGGAGTGGTTATATAATGCAGGAATCCCTAAAAATTGTTTTAAAATTGAATCTCCACGATTTAAAGAGGTTCAAAAATTAGCAGATCGTTGTGCGAATGGTGAAGATATTTTTAAAGTTAAACGTAAGAAAAATAGAATTACTAGAGAAAAATATGTAACTCAGGAGTGGTTAGCTTTTTTTAGAAAATTACCTAAAAAAGTAGATCCTCAATTATTAAGAAAATTAGATGAAAAATTGAATTTTAAAGGGTGTGGAAATGCTGAAATAATGACAGAATGGTATGTTTTGGGTATTCATAGTGGGTATAAAGATATCCGTCCCGATATGGAAAAATTTTTAATGAAAGTTGGTCGTCGAAAATTTCTAACGCCTATTTATGAAGCTCTTACTTTGAATACAGATGATGTTAATTGGGGGAAAAAGGTCTTTGAAAAAGCAACGAACAATTACCACTATGTTTCAAAGAATACGATTCAAGCGATTTTGTATCCAACGGAAAAATGATTCACGTCTTACAAAATAATAAATTCAGAATTGGTATTCAAACTAAAGGTGCTGAATTGTGCAGTATTGTTTCAAAATCTTCTTTTAGAGAATTTATGTGGAATGGAAATCCTGAAATTTGGGGTAGCTATTCCCCGGTACTTTTTCCGATAATTGGGTCTTTAAAAAATGGTGAGTATCTCTTTAAAGGAAAAACATATTCAGTTCCAAAACATGGATTTATTCGCAATCACGAAAATTTAAAAGTAAATCATATTTCTGAAAATTGCGTTCAATTTTCATTAAAATACGATGAATTAACTTTGCTTTCCTATCCTTTTAAGTTTGAGTTTTTTGTACGTTACATTCTAATAAATAATTCTATTACTATTGAGCATGAGGTAATTAATCATTGCTCAGAAAATCCGATGTATTTTTCTTTGGGAGGTCATCCTGCATTTAAATGTCCTATCAACGAAGAAGAAGCCTATGAGGATTATTATTTAGAATTTGAAAAAGTAGAAAAAGTAGACACCTGGGAGGTGCTTTCAAATGGATTGATAAATGCTTCAACTCGATCTCTTTTAGATAATTCAAATCGTTTAGAATTAACAAAAAACTTGTTTGAAAACGATGCGTTAATTATTAAAGAACATCTATCGAAAAAAGTAAGTTTAAAAAGTCAAAAGTCTAAACAAACTATTACACTAGAATATTCAGACTTTCCTTATTTAGGAATTTGGGCTAAACCTGGTGGAAAGTTTGTTTGTATTGAACCTTGGTTAGGAATATCAGATTCTTTTGATACAGATCAGGATTTCGAAACAAAAGAAGGAATGATAAAATTAGATGCTAATTCAAATTTCAAAGCTTCCTATAAAATAGTAATAGAGGAATAAATTTTTCTTCTTTTTCTTCTTTTTCTTATTATCGTCAAAATATTAACAGAACAAGGTTTACATAAAAGGTACAAAATAAAAATACCAGCAAACAAATATTTGCTGGTATTTAATAATTTTAATCTTAAGTATTTAACTGTATTTAATACTGGTAAATGCTCAGTGTAGTTTTTTTAAAGAAAAATTAAAATCTATATCCAACTGCTAGATTTAATCTTAAATTTATTCCAGCACCAGGTATTTCGTCTTTATAAAGAGTTCCATCTTCTCTTGTTCCTGTAGCAGTAGTTTTATTTCCATTAAAACCTAAGCCACTGTAGAAATCAATAGAGATATGATCAGACATCATTTTTTGAACACCAAGTTGAAGACCAAAAATATGTTTTTGGTTTTTAACTTGCACTGTAAATGGTGAAGAAAAATTAGCAGTTTCAGAAAATAGTTCTGTTACATTAACTCCCTCAGTAGTTGATTCCCATGAAGAATATCTATTTGAGTTATAGAATCCTATGAAAAAACCATCCATAACATCATTTGACTTAGCATACCATCTAATTTCAGGATCGATTGCAATACCAAGATTATAAGAAGAAGGATTAGGAATATAACTTAAAGTTCCTAATGAGAATATTGGTCCAGTAAAAACTGGTGCAATTCCAATACCTACACTCATTTTGCTGAAAAGATTTCTTTCATAATGTAGCATAAACATTTGCCCTTTTAGGAAAGTAAATGGCGTTAATTTAATAACATTTGCATTTTTCTGAGCATTTGAGTTAAAACTAATTGCTGCAAGAACGATAAATAATAGAACTAATTTTTTTTTCATTTCATTTCTTTTTGTTTTTTTCCTACTCTATTTGCTTTTCGGATACCGCATTAAGTTAATTTATTGACGTAGTCGTGTTAAAATTAATTAATTTTTTTAATTTATAATTAAAATTTGTTAAATTATTGTTATTCTATTAAATAACTATCAAGATTTTAATTAACATATTTGATAGAATTACTGTTTTAAGTGATAAAACGTATTAAAATTAAAACGTATTAAGGTTTACTATAAAGTAAATTTTAATTTTTTAGTTGAAAAAAAAATCGTCCCTTTTTCAAAGAACGATTTTCGATAATAATTTTCAATTTAACTTCCAACCTGATTTTAGTTTTTTACTACTAATTAGTTGAAAGTAAAAAAGTATAGAATTTCAAAAAATAAAATGGTTTAAAATTCAATTCATTGAACTTAATTTCTCTTCTAAAATTTTAATTTTATTTAAAGCATCTGATTCTTTTTTGCGCTCTATTGTTAATACTTGCTCAGGCGCACCTGCAACAAATTTTTCATTTTGAAGTTTTTTAAGAACACTTTGAAGAAAACCTTTTGTGTAATCTAATTCTTCAATCATTTTTGCCTTTTCAGCTTCTAAATCAATATTTTCTCCAAAAGGAATATAGAATTCATTAGATTCAACAATGAAAGAATTTGAGTTACCAACTTTTTCAGTTACATATTCTAAAGTTGAAAGATTACCCATTTTAGAAATTACAGAATCGAAAGATGTATCGATCTCATTATTTTTCTTTATGAATAAATCCATTTTTACTTTATTTGCTACATTATTTTTATTTCGCGTATTTCTGATATTGATAATAACTTCTTCTGCCGTTTTAAAGTTTGTTAGTAACGAAGTATTCACTTCTGTTAAAACTGGCCATTGCGCTATAATAATATCTTCACCTTCATTACGTGAACAAACCAAATGCCATAATTCCTCAGCAATAAAAGGCGTAAATGGATGAATTATTTTTAATATTTTTTCAAAGAAACCGATTGTAGATTCTACTGTTTTTGAATCAATAGGTTGTTCGTATCCAGGTTTAATCATCTCTAAATACCAAGAACAGAAATCATCCCAAACAAGTTTGTACGTTGTCATTAAAGCTTCCGAAATTTTAAATTTATCAAACAAGTCATTAATTGTAGCTAATTCTTGATTGAATTTAGAATCGAACCATTCAATTGCTTTTTGAGAAGATTTTGGTTGTTCAATATCTCTTACCTCCCAAGCATTGATTAATCGGAATGCATTCCAAAGTTTATTTGTGAAATTTCTACCTTGTTCACATTGTGAAGTGTCAAAAGGTAAATCATTTCCAGCAGGTGAAGATATTAACGTTCCCATTCGAACGCCATCAGCGCCGTATTTTTCTATCAAATCAATAGGATCAGGTGAATTACCTAGAGATTTAGACATTTTTCGACCTAATTTATCTCTTACGATTCCAGTATAGTAAACGTTTTTAAAAGGGATTTTACCTCCCATATATTCATTACCAGCAATGATCATACGAGCTACCCAAAAGAACATAATTTCTGGAGCAGTTACTAAATCATTTGTTGGATAATAATAATTTATTTCTTCGTTATTTGGTCGGGTTAATCCGTTGAATACAGAAATAGGCCATAACCAACTAGAGAACCAAGTATCTAAAACATCTTCATCTTGCTTTAATTCACTTGCTGAAATTGTCCTTCCTGTCTTTTCAGAAGCCAAGATTATAGCTTCTTCTAACGTTTTGGCTACAACATATTCTTCAGATCCAGAGCCGTAATAAAAAACAGGAATTCTATGTCCCCACCAAAGTTGACGAGAAATACACCAGTCTTTTACATTTTCCATCCAATGACGGTATGTATTTTTGAATTTTTCTGGATGAAAAGCAATGTCTCCATTCATTACATTATCTAATGCTGGTTTTGCCAATTCTTTCATTGAAACAAACCACTGTAAAGATAATTTAGGCTCAATTACAGCATCCGTTCTTTCTGAAAAACCAACTTTATTGATATGGTCTTCAGTTTTTACAAGGTATCCTTTATCGTATAATTCTTTCTCAATTGCTTTACGAACTTCGAAACGATCTTTTCCTTCGTAATGAAGCCCATTCTCATTTAAAGTTCCATTATCATTAAGAATTTCAATTGTTTCTAAATTGTGTTTTTTTCCTAATTCATAATCGTTGGTATCGTGAGCAGGAGTAACTTTCAAACATCCAGTTCCGAATTCAATATCAACATATTCATCTAAAATGATTGGAATTGTTCTGTTTACAATTGGAACGATTGCTTTCTTTCCGTGTAAATGTTTGAAACGTTCATCTGTTGGGTTAATACAAATTGCACTATCTCCTAAAATAGTTTCAGGACGAGTAGTTGCAATTGTTAACCATTTATCATCACTATCAGCAATTTTATAACGAACGTAGAATAATTTTGAATTTACTTCTTTATGGTTTACTTCTTCATCAGAAACAGCAGTTAAAGCTTCAGGATCCCAGTTTACCATTCTAGCACTTCTGTATATTTTACCTTTTTTATAAAGATCAACGAAAACATTTAAAACAGATTCTGAATATTCAGGATCCATTGTAAAGCTAGTACGTTCCCAATCACATGAAGCACCTAATTTTTTCAATTGCTCTAGAATGATTCCACCGTGTTTATCTTTCCATTCAAAAGCATGTTTTAAGAAATCTTCACGAGAAAGATCTGATTTTTTAATTCCTTCTGCACGTAATTTTTGAACAACTTTTGCTTCAGTAGCAATTGAAGCATGGTCTGTTCCGGGAACCCAACATGCATTCTTACCTAACATTCTAGCACGACGAACCAATACATCTTGAATTGTATTGTTTAGCATATGCCCCATGTGTAAAACACCCGTGACGTTTGGAGGAGGAATGACAATTGTATATGCTTCTCGTTCGTCTGGAACTGAATGAAAGTAACCTTTATTCATCCAATGTGCATACCATTTCTCTTCCGCCTTTATCGGCTCATACGTTTTTGGTGTTTCCATGTTTTTTTAATTGAACGGTAAAGATAGAATTTATTCATCTAAAGTCAAAGTGAGATATAAGGTGATTTCGTTAGGAAATATGGATATATTTGTTTTAAATCTTGAAATATGGATATTAAAATAGAGGAAAGTAATTCTTTTGATAATTTTTTGAAGTTAGAAAATTCATTTTCAAAACTACCGACTGATTTTTATTCCTTAATGAATCTTCAAGTCTTAAAGAAGCCCTTTTTAGTTTCGATAAGTGAAAAATCTTTACTTAAAATTGGTTTAGAATATTCCATATTTAAGAATCAAGATGTAATAGAAGTTTTTACTGGAAACAAAACTTTAGAAACCTCAATACCTTTATCAGCTGTTTATTCTGGACATCAATTTGGTCATTGGGCAGGACAATTAGGAGATGGTAGAGCTACACTTTTAGGAAATGTAAATACAGAAAATGGTCCGGTTGAACTTCAATTAAAAGGTGCAGGTTTAACTCCTTATTCTAGAAGAGGGGATGGTAGAGCTGTTTTAAGATCTTCTATTCGTGAGTTTTTATGTTCTGAAGCTATGTTTGGTTTGGGTGTTCCAACTACAAGAGCACTTTGTATAACAGGATCTAAAGATTCAGTGTATAGAGAAACGATTGAAACAGCATCCGTTGTTACCCGAATGGCACCTACATTTATACGTTTTGGTTCTTTTGAACATTGGTACTACAAAGAAGATTTTGAAAATTTAAAAATTCTAACCGATTATACAATTGAAAATTTTTATCCTCAATTAGTAAAGGATGAAAACCCATATAAAGCTTTATTGAAAGAAGTTGTAAAACGAACTGCTAAATTAATAGCTCAATGGCAGTCTGTTGGATTTATGCATGGTGTTATGAATACGGATAATATGTCTATCCTTGGGTTGACACTCGATTATGGTCCTTTTGGATTTATGGAAGCGTTTAATCAAGGTCATATTTGTAATCACTCTGATGATCAAGGACGATATTCTTATGTAAATCAGCCTCATATTGGACATTGGAACTGTCGCGCTTTAGCACAAGCATTGTTGCCTTTGTTAGGAGGGATAGAAGAAGCACAAGAAATATTAGCTGGATATTTACCGATATATAGAGCAGAGTATGATGATTTAATACATCAAAAATTGGGTTTAATTACGAAATATCCTGAAGATCTAAAATTGATAGATTCTCTTTTTTCTATATTACAACAATCAAGGGTAGATTTCACACTCTTTTTTAGAAATTTATCCAATATAGAGATTGATAATTTTGAATCAAATTCAAGTATTAGAGATTTGTTTATTGATCGTGATTCTTTCGATGATTGGTCTGTTCAATATCGAAAAAGATTAAAACTAGAAGAATGCAATGATTATGATCGTAAGATTGCTATGAATAAAGTAAATCCAAAATATATCTTAAGAAATTATTTAGTTCAAATAGCAATTGAAAAAGCACAAAAAGATGATTTTTCAGAAGTAGACAAATTATTAAAAATTTTAGAAAATCCATTTGATGAGCAACCAGAATATGAATCGTATGCAAAATTACCCCCAGATTGGGCAAATGATTTAGAGATTAGTTGTTCATCCTGATGTTTTTTATTTTTTTGTAGGGACTGGGCATGCCTTGTCCCTACAAAAAAATAAAAAACCAATATCCAAAATTCAAAATCCAACATCAATTAATATGTCAATCCACAAAGTGAAAATATCCTGGAAAAATGAAAAAGATGATTTTTCCTATTTCAATTACGATAGAACCCATTCGTGGGAATTTGAGGGTGGAAAAAAAATGATTGCATCAGCAGCCCCTGAATACATAGGGAATATTGAGCACATAAATCCAGAAGAAGCATTAGCAGCTGCATTATCTAGTTGTCACATGATGACTTTTCTTTTTGTTTGTTCGAAGAAGAAATACATAGTTGGAAGTTATGAAGATTCTTCAGAAGCAGTTTTAGAAAAGAATTCAAAAAATAAGATGGCGGTTACAAAATTATACTTGAGACCTAAAATTACTTTTATAGGAGAAAATCAACCAACAACAGAAATGTTAGATTTGTTACATGAAAAAGCGCACGAAGAATGTTTTATAGCAAATTCAGTATTGACAGAAATAATTATTGAACCAGTTTATTAAAAATGAATACAAGAATCCAACAATTAAATGAATTTCTGAAAGAAGATCCAAACGATTCATTCTTGATTTATGCACTTTCATTAGAATATGCAAAAGAGAATAGAAAAGATTTAGCGATTGAATCTTTGTTAAGTCTGTTAGAAATTGATAAAAATTATTTAGCGGTATATTATCAATTAGGAAAGTTGTATGAATCAATTACAGAAATTGAAAAAGCTTCAAAATATTTCGATGAAGGAATGTTGATTGCTAAAATTCAGGGGAATAATAAAACCTATTCAGAATTAAAAGAGGCTAAAAACGTGATGTTAGAGATTGATGAATTTGATGATTTAGTTTAAAGTCTAATTACTAAGAATCTAATTTCTAAATTTGTAAAAAAAATAAGGATGAAATATCTTATAGTCGGTCTAGGAAATCCAGGAGATAAATACGAAGAAACACGCCATAACATTGGATTTAAAGCTGTTGATTTGTTTGTTCGTCAGTTAGGAGGGAAGTTTTTATCTAATAAATTAGCTGATGTAGCTGAAGTTAAATTTAAAGGTCGAACAATTATACTAATAAAGCCTACTACATTCATGAATCTTTCTGGTAAAGCAGTGAATTATTGGATGCAGGCTGAAAAAATTCCAATTGAAAATCTATTAGTTATAGCAGATGATATAGCCTTACCATTTGGGAAATTAAGAATGAAAGGAAAAGGTAGCGACGGAGGTCATAATGGATTAAAAGATATTCAAGCAGTTTTGAAAACATCCGAATACCCACGATTAAGATTTGGAGTTGGAAATGATTTTCACCCAGGTCAACAAGCTGATTACGTTCTTAGCGAATGGGATAAACCCGAAAAACCATTGTTGCAAGAAAGATTAGAAATTTGTGCCGAATTTATTAAGAGTTTCACTACTATAGGTATTGGGATGACTATGACGAATTGGAATAATAAATGATATTGTAAGTTTTAGAATATTTTTAATACCTCAATTCGATATCAGATTTGGATTTGGAATTGATTAAGATTAGTTTTGTTGTTATTAATTAGTATCGATAATACAATTATGAAAAAGCTCCTTTTACCATTTATTTTTTCTGTTTCTTTTGCTTTCACACAAGATAAATCCTTTCATTTTTATTTTGATTTTAATAGTTCAATTCTAACTTCAAAGTCAGAGAAGGAATTTTCTAACTTTTTAAAACTTTCTAAAAATGAAAAGTATGAAGTTTCTATTGAAACAACTACAGATACAATAGGGCCAGTTATTTATAACGAATTTTTATCAAAAAAAAGATTGACAGAAATTTCAAATCGAATTCAAAAAGAAGGTTTTAAAATTAAGTACGTTAACAGTAGAGGCGAGACAAATGACAATAAAACACTGTCATTAAATAGACAGGCAGAAGTGAAATACCAACTAATACCAAGTATAAAGGAAGAGATTGTACTACAAAAAGCTGTTGTTTCTGAGAAATTCAAGAATATTACAACTTCCAAAACAGCAATTGAACCAATTGTTTTGGATATAAAATTTGTTCCTGGTGAAGCTGTGTTTTTAAACGATGAAGCGTATGAAGAAGCAAATGATTTGTTCGAGTTTTTAAATGGTTATAAAAATGTTACTGCACTTATTCGAGGTCATGTTTGCTGTAAAAATGATTCTACTCTATCTACCCAACGTGCATATACCGTTTATAAATATTTATTAGATAAATCTATAGAACCAAATAGAATAGATTTTAAAGGTTTTAGTAATAAACTACCTGTTGCTTTTCCTGAATACACAGAAGTAGAAAGACAAAAGAATAGAAGGGTGGATGTTATTTTTAAAATTGATAATTGACAATTGTCAATTATCAATTAAAAAGTACTCATCTGAGAAGTTAACCAAATATACGCGTTCGGTTGCTCTTGTTAAAGCGGTGTATAGCCAGCGGTAGTAGTCACTCGTCATCATTTCTTCTGTAATATATCCTTGGTCAATAAAAACAGATGCCCATTGTCCACCTTGGGATTTGTGACACGTAACTGCATACCCATATTTAATCTGTATTGCATTGAAATAAGGGTTTTTTATAATTAAATCGTAGCGTTTTCTTTTGTTTCGTTCATGCTCATAATCTTTCTCAATTGCGAAAAATAATTCCTTCATCCGCTCTCTAGACATATTTGGACCTTCAGAATTAAGTGTTTCAGGAAGTAAGATAACTTCTATTTCTGGTTCGTTTGGATAATCTACAAATTCTATTATTGCTTTGATAAATTCAAATCCATATAGAGTTTCTCGTTTTAAGATTCGTATAACTTTCATAATTTCACCATTCGCAATGAAGCCAACATTAGAATCGTCTTCAATCCAGAAATAGTTATTTTTAACAACCATTAAAAAATCTCCATTGCAAAGTAAATCTTCATACCAAAGAATTCTCGATCTAATTTGGTTATTGTAGGTATTAGCCCATTTATTGGACCGTGTAATAACAATTGTTTCCTCCATTCCATATTTATCCATGGAAGCTTCTAATTCATCTTGTAATTCTCCTCCTTCTAGTCGAATTAAATCTCCGTGTTTTTCTAATTTAAATTGTGGAAACTCTCCATCCGTAACATTTCTTAATCGTGTTGCATTTTCAAGTATAGAAGAATTGACGGTTTGTCTTAAAACTTCTGTTAACTGAAAATCAATAATTTTTAAACGAGCATAATGAAATTCTAAATGTTGTTTATTGAGGGCAGGGGAGTGGTCACATCCCACAGGAGGAAGCTGACCTTCATCTCCAAGTAATATCAATTTACATCCTTCTCCAGAATATACATATTCAATTAGATCATCTAAAAGATTTCGTTGATTTATATTTCCATCTTTTTGAATCGAATAATCGCCAATCATGGAAGCTTCATCGACAATAAAAAGCGTATTTTTAAATAAGTTTGGGCTTAATGATAATTGTATATTTCCATCTGTAGAAGGTTGTCTTCTATAGATTTGTTTGTGTATCGTGAATGCAGTTTTTGTAGATTTTAAACTCAATACTTTTGCTGCTCTTCCTGTTGGAGCTAAAAGTCTAGTTTTAAATTTATTATTAGTAAGTACTTTAACTAAAGTTCCAAGGATTGATGTTTTACCTGTACCTGCATATCCTTTTAATAAAAATAATTGATTTTTTTCTTGCGATGCAATGAAGTCAACAAGCATTCTAATTAAGATAGATTGATCTAGCGTTGGTTCATGTCCAAAGGCAATACAATATTCATCGTAAAATTGAGATTTTTTCAACTACTTAAATTTTCCGTAAATAACTGCTGAACAAATGCAAGGATTTCCACAAGAAGGACAATCGTATTTATTTTCAATACTATCTTCTTTCCAGTAATTTTGTATGGTTTTAAGAATAGGGAAATTATGCTTTTTAAAAATTCCTTCCATGTTAAATCCATCTTTACTTTTCCATGCAAATGCAGTAATTATATCTATTTTTTTTAATTCGAAAAAAGCTAAGAATTGATTAAAAATTAGTGTTCCAATTCCCTTACCTTTGTATTCTTCTTTTATGGCTATCGTATTTGTAATACCTAAACGTGAAGCATTTTTTATATTTCCTGGAAGTTCTCTAAATTGTGAACTATGTAAAGAGTTTTTGAATTCTTCAGAACTAAGAATAGTACAAATTCCAAATCCAATTATTTCAGATTGATCATTTATAACACACTTTAAAAAAGCATTTTCATTCTTCAATAGTTGAGAAATATAAGTAGTGGTTAAATAGTCATTTCCTAATTCTTTGTTGCAAATTTTTAATGCTTCTTCAATAGAGTCAAATGCTAAATCTTTTAGAAAATAATTCATTTTAAAATTTAAAATCGAATACCAATAATTAAAATATCATCAATTTGTTCTGCACCATTTTTCCATTTTTCAGCAAAATCAACTAAAAAAGCTTCTTGCTCAGGCATAGATTTATCCTGATTTTCTATTAATATTTCTTTTAATTTTTTTGTTTTTAATTTTTTCCCATCATCACTAAATATATCACCATAACCATCTGTTGTCATGTAGATTGTATCTCCTTTTTGAAGTTGAACTTTATGAGGAGTAAATTCTTGGGTAAGAGGCGTAAGACCACCGATAGCAACTTTATTAGCTTTGATTTCTTCTATTTCGGTTGAATCTTTACGAATAATCCAAAGAGGTCTGTTTGCTCCAGCGTAATTAACGATTAAATTTTCCATATCAATTGAACAAATGGCAATGTCCATACCATCTCTAGTAGAATCATCTTTATCTGTTTGATGTAAAGAATTTTTAACGCCAATATTTAAAAGTGTTAAAATTTCATTTGGGTTGCTAGTCTGAATAACAGCATCTGTTAGTCTTTCAGAACCAATCATACTCATGAAGGCACCAGGCACTCCATGTCCTGTACAATCTACTGCGGCGATAATTGTTTTATCCTCATTTATATGGAAATAGTAAAAGTCACCACTTACAATATCTTTAGGTTGAAACAGAATAAAACTTTCAGGAAATGATTTTTGAATAGTTTCTTTTTTTGGAAGAAACGCATCTTGAATTCTAAGTGCATAATTGATACTATCCGTGATGTCTCTATTCTTTTTTTCTACAATAATTTTTTGCTCTTCTACTGCTTGTTTTTGTTCGACAATTGTTGAAGTTGCTTTTCTAATTTCTTTTGTTAATTCTAAAGCACTTGCTCTCAATCTTTGTCCATTGATCCAAACAATTAATCCAACTATTCCAATTGCGAAAATAATATATAATGTATACATCCACCAGGTCCTCCACCAAGGTGGTAATACTGTAAAATTATATTCAATTTGATCACTCCAGATACCATTTGGATTTTGAGCTTTTAAAAGGAATGTATAATTACCTTCAAAAATATTACCAAATGTAGCTGAGGTTTTATTTGTTATTGGACTCCAAGATTCGTCGTATCCTTCAAGTTTGTATTTATATTTTACTAGATATGGTTTTGCAGGTTCAACAGCTCCAAAATCAAAAACTACATTTCCTAGTTTATTAGGTAAAACAAGATTTTTAGGTATTGGATAAAATTTAGAGATTCCAGAAAAAGAGATATTATGAAATTTTTGTTTCATGTCTTCTCTTTCTTCTTCACTCAGCATTCTTCCGTTTGTTATAACTTCTTCTATAATATTCGGTTGTGTAATTGTACTATCTTTTATTGCTTTTACATCAAAATTAGTTACCAAATCATTCCAACAAATATTTTCATTATTTATTTTGATACTGTGAATAAATACGGATGGTTTTTTCTTGTTTTTATTTAAAGCGTGATAATTAAATCGAACCAAAGCTGTTTTATCTGCACCCGTTGCTATCCAAATAATTCCTTTTTTATCCTTGAACATTGCATTATTACCAGCATTCACATCTTTTACGGGGAATCCTGTAGAGGAATTATAAATTTCAAGGACTGGTAAATATTTTTTTAATTCTTCCGACTTTAAATTGTTTTGAATTGGAACTGATTTTTGTTTTACTTTGAATTTATATTTTGCTTTAAAATTAGTAATTCTAGCTACTCCATAGTTAGTTCCTAACATCATATTATTTTCAGAATCAATAATGATTTGAGATACAGTATTATCAGGTAGACCTTCCGTTTTGGAAAAGTTTAAAAATGATTCACCATCAAATCTTGAAACTCCATTTCCATGCGTGCCGAACCAAATGTTTCCAAATTTATCTTCTTTAATACACAATACAACATCATTCGATAAACCTTGTTTAGTAGTATAATTAATAAAAGATTTCCCATCGTATTTAGAAACTCCTCCGCCATTTGTTCCAAACCATATATTTCCTTTAGAATCTTCCATGATAGTAATAATCACATTATATGCTAAACCATGGCTGGTATTAAAATTGACAAATGATTTTCCATTAAATTTTGATACACCTCCACCTAACGTTCCAAACCAGAAATTACCTTTTTTATCTTGTATACTACTAATTACAGCATCGTTGATTAATCCTTGTTCTGTTGTGTAATTAGTGAATTTTTCACCGTCAAAATGAGATACCCCAACTTTCGATGTAAACCATAATTCTCCTTTATTATCTTTCGTTATACTGAAAGTAAAATCATTACTTAAACCTTGCGAAGTTGTATAATTGGTAAATTCTTTACCATCATATTTTAACACACCATTCCCGAATGTGCCATACCAAAGATTTCCTTTTTTATCTTCGGCAATACTTAAAATTATATTATTTGAAAGTCCTTGATTTGTAGTGAAATTTATAAAGGATTTTCCATCGTATCTTGAAAGCCCACCTCCATTAGTACCGAACCAAATATTTCCTGAATTATCTTCAACAATACATTTTATAACATTATTAACTAAACCTTGATTTGAAGTGAAATTGGTAAAGGTTTTTCCATCGAAAGAAGAGGCTCCACCATCATTAGTTCCAAACCAAATATTCCCTTTAGAATCTTCTTCTAAACAACAAATTTGATCATTTATCAAACCTTCTTTTGTAGAGTAATTTTTAAATGTTTTCCCATCGTATTTTGAAGCGCCACTATTTGTTCCAAACCAAATGTTTCCTTTTTTATCCTCAAGAACATTCGAAACAAAATTATTTGGTAATCCTTGTTTAGTAGTATAATTTGTAAAGTTTTTCCCATCATATTTCGAAACCCCCATATCCGTTCCAAACCAAATATTTCCTTTTTTATCTTCCGTAATACTTCTTACTATATTATTTGCAAGTCCTTTTGATATACTAAAATTTATAAATTTTTTACCGTCAAATTTTGAAACACCTCCACCATTCGTGCCTATCCAAATATTACCTTTTCGATCTTCAGTTATAGTTCGAATAATGTCATTTGCCAAGCCTTGCTTAGTTGTATAGTTCCTAAAAGTTTTACCATCGTATTTAGATAATCCACCACCCGACGTTCCGAACCAAAGATTTCCCTTTTTATCTTCCTTAACACTATACACGAAATTATTAGCTAAACCATGCGCAGTTGTATAATTGGTAAAGGATTTCCCGTCATATCGAGATACTCCTCCACCAAATGTGCCGAACCAAAGGTTTCCATTTTTATCTTTTATTGCAGATGCAATTCCATCCAGAGCAAGTCCATTGTCTGTGGTGTAATTTTGCATTTGGGAAAGAAAATTAGATTTTTTAATGGATGGTGGTGTAATTTTAATTTTCTCTCCGGTTCTAAGTGTTCTATATTCACCAGAAATTGATGTTGGAATATGAATTACTTCGGGCTGTTTTAAAGAGTCTGTAAATAGTATTATAGGCTTTTTTATTAATATAGAAATAGGAGGTGAAATAGTTTTTGAATTTGATTTTTCCGAATTTGTTAAAATGTCCTTAGGTTTACTAGAACATGAATTAAAGAGAAAAAGAGATTCTACTAAAATTAAAACACGAAATATATTTTTAATAAATAATACTTTAGTATTCAAAATCTATACTAGTTTGATTAAAATTCAATAACCAAATGTAGTAATAAAATAATTGAATTTAGGAATGGAAAATAAATAAGTTATATTTTTTTATCCTTGTTCTTGATTCTTATAACTAGTTTGAAAAATTCAAACCAGATTACGGAAATAAAGCCTACGGTTAAACAAATAAATAATTGACTTGGCATCAATTTTTCAAATTCAAAAAAAGTTGTTAATGGTTTAATAAAAAGTAATAATCCAACGATTGTTAAGGTGATAAGTATTATAATAAAAACCATATTGTTTTTATACCTAAGCGTAGTGAAAATAGAATAATAAAAAGATCTGTTTATTAGTGTCAAAAATATATTCGCGATTATTAATACGGTAAATGTCATTGTTCTTGTGAGCTTTTCGTTGTAACCTTGACTTACCGAATATTGATAAATAAATAATGTGCCAGCGGTAATTACTAAACCTTGAATTATACTTATTGAAAGTTCTCTCCAATTAAAAAAAGTTGTAGTGAATTTTCTAGGATTTTGTAGCATCGTGTTTTTTTCCATAGGTTCATTTTCGTAAATAATAGAACATGTTGGACCCATTATTATTTCTAAAAAAATAATATGAATTGGTGAAAAAATATTGGGGTAAATCCAACCTAAAACCAAAGGGATAAATACAGTTAGAATAATAGGAATATGAATTGAAATAATATATTGGATTGCTTTTTTAAGGTTGGAGTAAATCTTTCTTCCCATTGCGATTGCTTCCACTATTTTAGACAAGTCATCTTGCAATAATATTAAAGAGGCTGCTTGTTTTGCAATTTCTGTACCTCTTTCTCCCATTGCAATTCCTATATGTGCAGCTTTCAATGCGGGGCCATCATTTACACCATCACCTGTCATTGCTACGATTTGGTTTTCCGATTTTAATGCATTAATTATTTTTAGTTTCGCTTCAGGAAACATACGTGAAAAAACCTCAGTATTCTTTACGCAATCAATCAATTCGTGTTCTTCTAGTAACATTAATTCATCACCAGAAATACTTTTTTCATAACCTCTAAATTTTATTTGTTTAGCTATAGCTGCTGTAGTTATAGCATTGTCACCAGTTATTATTTTTACAGAAATACCAGCCTTGTAAAAATCTTCTAATACTTTTTCAATGTTTTTCTTTGGGGGATCATAAAAAGCAACAATACCTTTAAATTTAAAAGGAAATTCATGTTGTGTTTTTGGGAAATCTAGTCCTTCAAATTCTGCTTCACCTACACCTAAAACTCTATATCCTTTTTTACTTAATTCACTTATCGCATCCAAAATTTGCTTCTTTTCAGTCACTGTTAAATTGGAAACGGATATTAATGCTTCGGGAGCCCCTTTTGCAGCAATGATTCTTTTACCAGTTTTGTGTTCGAAAATATGTGTCATCATCGGAGGTTTTCCAGATAAAGAGTATTCATAAATCATTTCAAAATGATTTCGTTCATCTTCATCTTTGAAATGTTTCTCGTAAAATTCATGCAAAGCGATTTCCATAGGGTCGAAAGGGAATGGTTCGCAAGCTAACATTGCTATTTTAACAAATTCTTTTTCTTCGGAAGTTAGATCATCATTTGGGTCAAATATTTTATTCTTTTTTAAGATGAAAAACTTTGCAAGACTCATGTTGTTTTCTGTAATTGTTCCAGTTTTATCTGTGCAAATTACTGTTGCGCTGCCTAATGTTTCAACAGTTTTCATTTGTTTTACTACAATATTCATTTTCATTAATCTCCATGACCCTAAAGCCATGAATGTGGTGAAAGCAACGGATATTTCTTCTGGTAGAATACTCATTGCTATAGTTAGAGATTGTAATAAACTATTTATGAAATGGTGAGAATGTATGAAATTTGTAATCCAAACAATTACGAAGACAATTGCGCCAATAATCACCATTTTTTTAATAAAGTTTGCTATTTGCAATTCCAATGGTGTTTTTTCTTCTTTAATATTTTCTAAACTACTACCTATTTTACCTAGTTTAGTTGAATTTCCTATCGAAGTTATAGTAGCTATTGCCAATCCTCCAACGACAGTTGTTCCACTATAAATACCATTGTCTAATTTTGATTTATCTTTTATTATGGATAAAGATTCTCCTGTAAGTATAGATTCATTTACAGAAAAATCTGTAGAATAATTAATAGTTCCATCCGCTGTGATATACGAGCCTTCTTCTACAATTAAACTATCACCGACTACTAAATCTTCACTTTTTATTTCTACTACTTCATTGTTTCGGATAACTTTACAATTCGGTTGTGAGAATTTTTTTAGTTTTTCTAGCGCATTTTTACTTCTAGAATATTGAAATAAAGAGATAGATGTTTGAAAAATAATTGCGCAAGATAAAAAAATTCCATCTCCAATTTTACCGTTGATGAAATAGATTGAAGCTGCACCAAACAATAGAACAACCATGGGATCTTTTATTATTCGCTTGACAGCATCTAAAAATCCATTTTCATCTTTATAATCTAGCTTATTTTCTCCGTGTTTTTTTCTTGAAAGAATTACCTGTTCATCTGATAGACCATGAATATTGAACTTATTTACAGGTATTTGCATAAAAATGGATTAAAAATTAGATGTTTTTTTACATAATCAATAGCCCTCCATCTACAACTATAGTACTTCCTGTAATATAATTTGAGGCATCACTAGCTAAGAATAATACTGCATTGCCAATATCAACAGGTTCTCCCATGCGTTCTAAAGGTAGTTTTTTTATAAATTCTTCAACCTGTTTTTTTGAAGCTTCTTGTTCTTCCTTTGTTGGATTTTTGCCAGACATTTTATTTACTCCTGGTGTATTAATTCCCCCTGGAGCAATATCATTTACTGTAATACCATGTTTTCCAACTTCTTTAGCAAAGGCTCTAGTTAGCATTCTAACACCACCTTTTGAAGAGTCGTAATGAGATAAATTACCTGTGGGTTTCAGACTGTCAATAGACGATATGTTAATTATTTTTCCTCCATGTTTTCTAGATATCATAGTATTTACAACAAGTTTTGAAAGAAAGGCGACTGCTTTAAGATTCAAATTTATAGTTTTATCCCAGAGTTCTTCTGATAATTCAGTTACTGGCATATAGTTATAAATTCCAGCATTATTGACTAAAATATCAATGTCACCAAATATTTGAAGTGTTGATTCAATGACTTCATTTAAATTTGATGTTTTACTTAGATCCATTTGAATATAAGAAATTTTCCCGCCTTCGTTTCTAATTTCTTCTAGTGTACTTAAAGCTTCTTTTTCGGATACCAAATCTACAATCATGACAGAAGCTCCTGCTTCTGCTAAACGGATTGCAATACCTTTTCCAATTCCCATTGCGCCACCTGTTACGATAGCTACTTTATCCGTTAAATCGAATAAATTTTCAATTGATTTTTTCATTTTTCAGTTTTTAGAAATTAATTTTTTCTCTGCGATAGCAATGTTTTTTATACCATTTATTAATGCATCAGGGTTAAAAGAGATACTGTCAATGCCATTTTTAACTAGAAATTGTGCATATTCCGGGTAGTCACTTGGTGCCTGACCACATAGGCCAGTATGTGTACCTGTTTTTTTAGCTTTAATTAATGTCATTTCAATAAGTTGCATTACAGCAGGATCAAAAGGATTAAAGATTTCACTTAAT
>CALPSU020000009.1 GCA_943326315.2 Chryseobacterium gleum | reverse complement strand
TCTATGCGTAAATTTTGAATTGATATCAAACTGATACGATTTATTCACATCATAAACTTGTATTTTTAATTTAGTACTATCCGTTGTATTCAACTCTAAAGAATCCTGCTTCCAATAAACATTCCCCCAATTACTTGCTGGTCCAATTAAAGTAGAAGTCTCATTTCCTTGAAAATCTTTTTTCTTCATTATTGCTCTAAGAGTCAACACTTGATTAGAAGATAACGCAAAATTCTCAACCATACTGCTTGGATCTCCTTTTTTATAAAATAAAGAAAAAGAATAATTTGGACGATTCGGATTTATACTATCTGAACCAATAGTAGCGAAAGTAGAATACATACTAGGAGATACATTTGTCCATGTATTATACCTTGCTCCTGCATTTGTAAAAATTAAAACATATGAACTATCAGGAATTACATTCAAAATCATATTCTGAAATGCATCAAAATATGCAGCTGTTGTCTGAGGAAAAGTGAAGAATTTAGAAACTCTTGGATGACATGTTCCGTTATCATTTGAATTTCCAAAATTGTTATTCAAATTTTCTCCAGTAGGGACATATCTTGTTCCCCAAGCAGAATGAGTTAATGCGTCGAAAACAACAACGTTTAAAGATGCATTTTGCCATTGACATGTTCCATAATCTACCTGTTGTCCATTTAAATAAGTTGCATTTGATGGACCTAGTCCAGGCAAAACAACTGACTTTACAGAATCTGAAATACCAATTTCAAATTCACGTTGACGAATATCCCTATTATAATTAATACCTGAGAATCCATTTTTCTTAAATTGAAAAAAATGATCTTGTCCCCATCCTGTTTTCCCTTTAATATATTGAAAAGATCTTTCACTCCAAATTAATGGAGATGCTTCTAAGGCTACTCTCCAAAAATACACAACGCTATCTCCACAAATTAATCTTGCTTTTTGATTATTAGAAACTAATTTCCAATCTGAAGGAAAAACTTCTTTCACTCCTCCTAAACTTGATATCGAAGCATATCTATGCTCTGGACTATTAAATAAATCCGTCGTATCAATTTCAAATCTATAACTATTAAATTCAGCAATAGGATTAATAGTTGATGCTTTTATCGTTATACTATCACTCGGTATTACTGCAAAATCTTCTGGTAAAACTGGAAATATTCCGTCGATATTAATAAATAACGTTGCATTTACTATATTATTATTAATTTCATCATATTGTTCAGGTATTTCAGAAGGAATATCAACAGATACAGTAACATTATTAATTCCCATACCTATATTTGGTTGAACTGGCATTTTAAATAATAGAGTATCCTTATAATACAATGAAGGGATTTTCAAAGTGTATATTGAATCAATATTGTTTAATGGAAAATGTCTTTTAATTTCAACATTAAATGTATCAGTAATAGCTCTACCTAAATTTGTTAAAACAATATGGGCTTCAACTGAATCAATTGATAAATCTAATTTTTGGGGAGTAAACCAAACACTTTGAGTGGTAAGTTCAATTTCAGGTTTAGCATGCCAATTCAAACGAATCATTGGATCTCCATTCAAATTCATTTGAGAAGATGTAGTTTCAATGAACAATCCTCCACCAGAATTTTGAAGAATTTCAACAGCTTTTTTAATTTGAAAACCTAAAGAACTTCCATAATTTAAAATGCTAAATTGATTGTATAATTCATTCGAAAATTGTCCTAATGGTTGATCTAAACCTTCACCATCAACACCTATATAAGCAATTGCACCTCCATTTTGCACATTAACGTACCTTGATGTAGCAGTCGGACTGTTTGGACTATAGGTAAACATATTACCTGTGTAACAAGAATTGGAAATTAATATTGGATATTTCCCTACGTTGTGCCAATTCAATGGATCATCAATATTTATTTCGAAACCTGTACTAGCTGCGTGACCAAACAAGTTGATTAAAGAAACTCCATTTTTAATTCTTTCAGTAATATCCGATAAAATTGTAGGATCAAAAGGTACGGAAGTATTTTTATAAATTCTTTGAACTTTTCCTCCAAAACTAGGGCTCTCAATTTTTTCTTGCATTGAATTTAAAAAACCCTGAAAAGTGCTTTGTTGAGCAGCATCACTTCCCCCACCAAAATGCAAAACTTGTTTTTGCCAATCTTTTTCTTCCGATGAATAAATTGAATTTGAACTTTGATTCGTCTCGTATTCTTTGATCTTATTCAAATAATTTTGTAATTCTGTATTCGAACTTACTGAAATTCTTCCAGTAGGTATTAAAGGTGACCATTCACCATTTTTAAAATTAGCTGTTATAGAAATATCGCTAGCCGGCTCACCAAAGGTAGGTACTAAATTTGCAGCATAACTTAAAGTATTAGTTCTAGAACCAGGTGTTCCAAATGGAAAACCATTATCCGCTATAGCAACTGCCTTTCCTATCAAAAACAATCCAACGGGTTTTTGTAACGATTTATCATACATATAATATGAAAAACGTCTAATCCCGTTTATATGCTTATTAATTCCTCCTCCAAATTGCAAATATAACTCTTCAACATTGCAAAGTATAGCATTATGACTCCCACCAGAAATTGATTTTCTGTAAGATTGATATTCAATTGACTGGTCATAAAGAACTGGTGGATAAACCATTAATAATGCTTCCTCAGAATTAACTAATGAATAATTTGTAAAAACACCTGTATTATTTACGGGCTTTAAAACATTTATTACAATCGTAGATGAAGCATCTTGAATGATAACTTTTTGATCCTTACCATCACTACTATTTGAAAATAAAGTAGAATAATTACCTAAATTAGATGTTAAAATTGCCTTTTTAGGAACATCTCCAAACACAAAAACTAAAGGATTATTTACGCTTATATTTGAAATGTCTAACCTTATTTTTGATTGATTTAAACTGTTTTTGACCCAAAACCTACCTTTACTTAAACCGTCCAAAGTTGGTGTTTTAGGATATAGTATAGACCAATAATTAATAGATTGGAAATCTGTTAGAGCTCCTTGATCGTCAACAATTGTCCATTGAACTGGTGTAATTCCATTGACTAAAAGATTAACTGGAAAACTCTGAGTCACATTTATAAAAGTATAATCGAGTAAAACCTGATCGTACAAAACATGTTGTGAATTCCCTATAGACCACTTTAAATGGTGATTTCCATTTCCAGTGAATTCTGCTTCAGAATTCGTAGTAGATTTTGCATGAAAAATTGGCAAAGGCGCATCAGATCCATAATATGGTGACGGAGTAGAAGGAACAAAATTTCCAGTTGCACCAGTAGAACCAACTCCATTAACTTGATTACATCCGAAACCTTCTCCTCCTTTATAAAAAGAACTTGAAGCCAATGAATTTCTGTCGCCACCTTGATTATAAAAATTGGAACAAAATGGTTCCACTTTTTCTAAAATATAATTAGAAGGGGTATAATTAGAAAAATCAGTAGCCGTTTCCTCTGTAAACCTCAAATTTGAATTTAAAGAATTCCAAGTGAAAAAATACTGAATTGTATCATTAACAAGGCTATACGCTGGATTTCCTATCCAAGTAGAATCTTGATAAAGAGTAGAATCTAACCAGCCATCATTTTTTTCAGCATAAAATAAAATATAATCTCCTGGATCTATCTGTAAATCACCTCCATCGTTAATATAAAGAGGTACCTCCTTTTCTCTACCAAAAATTTGGATATTTTGAGAAGATATTGATGAAATTGGAATTCCGGATGAATTTATTGCATTATAATCCAATTTATATATGCCTGTATTTACAATTTTAAACGAATAATATTTTTGATTATAGTCAATCCATTCATTCCCATATTTTTGAGAATAAACACTTTTTATTAAAAAAAATGAGACAAGAAGAAGAAAAAATATTTTATTTTTCATCCTACATAGGTTTGTTTAATTTTATTCGTAAAGATATTACATGAGAATATAGAGATGTTGAAACATTACCAATATTCGTAAAAGCATAGTCAAGATAGAAATTTTTTATATTTAATCCAACTCCAATATTTGGCTGAAAATTTAATTTCTTCGAATCGTCATACATTTTAACATATTGAAAATTTGAAACGCCTCCTCTTATCGCAAAATAATTTTTAAAACCAATTTCAATACCCATGTGCGGGTCAAAAGAAAAAACCTTTGACTTTAAAACAGTGTTTCTCCTACCATCGGAAGTCATATCTAGATTAACTTCACTAGCCAAATAAATTCCTTTTTTTCCTAAAGCGAATTTTCCATAAGAAGCAAAAATAAATCTAGGCAAAGTAATTTCTAAACCATTTTTAGGAATTTCATTACCTGTTTTAACAAAAACCTCTTGTGTTTGAGAATCTAGATTAAATACCCAAGCATTAAAAGTGCTACTCAAATCTCTAGCCATAAAGCCAAACTTGAAATTTTTCACAAAATATTGAGCACCAGCATCTAAACCAAACCCCCAAGACTTTGCAAAATCTCCAACTTTACGATGGACAATTTTAAAATTTCCTCCAACACTTAAACCTATAATTTTCAACTTCCTGGCATAAGAAAATAAAAAAGCATAATCTGCTGCAGTAAATTTTGTAATTTTTGAATAATCGACATTTCCCTGTTGATCAATCAATTGAGTAGTATTAGGTATGTCATCTACAGCAAATCTGATAGCAGAGAATCCAACTGTGCTTATTTTATCAATTGCATGAGCTAAACCCAAGTAATCATACTTCGCTATACCTCCAAAATATTCCGAATGCATTAAGCCAACATCCAACCACTTATTTATTTGAGTCAAACCTGCTGGGTTCCAATATCCTGAATTTACAGATGAAGTTTGAGCAACTACAGCATTACCCAAACCCAAAGCATCAGCTCCAATTCCGATTGATAAAAACTCATTAGAATATTTAGGCGCAACTTTATCTGTTTGAGAAACAAGATCAAAGCCAAAAATAGTCAACAAAAAAAGAAATGTTGAAATAAAAATATTGCGCATTATATTATTTTTTAATCCATACAATAACATCTATTTTTAAAAAAAATTGTGCTATTGTTAAAACTTATATTAGTCAAAACGTAAATATATACCTTTCAATTGATATTTTTGTCTAAAAAAATAAAATTCTAAATTGTAAATGTTCAATATTCCAAACTTATTTACTGCAGCAAATTTACTTTCAGGAGTATTTGCAATACTATTTACATTAATGGGTAGAATTGATATTGCCCCATTTTTTATTTTTGCAGGAGCTTTATTTGACTTTTTCGATGGATTTTTAGCAAGGAAATTAAATCTTTCAGGTGAACTAGGAAAACAACTAGATTCATTAGCCGATATGATTACTTTTGGATTAGCACCAGGTATTTTTATGATGGTAATAATGATAATTTCATTAACTGATTTGAGTGCTGATACATTGAGCCCAAATTTTCAATCTTATGTTGATTTTCTCTTAACAAATTGGAAAAATGCAGTTTTTTATAACATACCAAACAGCATGAACACACCTTTAAAATACACTCCATTTTTTGCTCTATTCATTCCGTTTATGTCTATGTTTAGATTAGCTAAATTCAACATAGACACAAGACAAACAGAATCTTTTATAGGATTAAATACACCTACAAATACAATATTTTTCACGACATTCCCATTAATACTATTAACTGAATTTAATACTACAGGATATAAAAGCGAATGGATAAGCCAAATTTTTCAACCAGGTTTATTTATACCGTTAATTGGATGTATGTCCATTTTATTAATATCAGAAATAGCTATGTTTTCGCTCAAGTTTAAAAGTTTTAAATGGTCTGAAAATCAATTGCGTTATACTTTTTTAATAAGCTGTGCATTATTAATCGCATTTTTATTAGTGTGGTCTATTCCTTTAATTGTACTTTTATATGTAATTTTATCGTTAATTGATAACAAATTAAATAAAAAAAATAGTCATGAAATTCAAAGCTGAAATTGATGTAATGCCATTAGATGCATTATTAGACCCACAAGGAAAAGCTGTTTCAAACAGCATGCAAAATATCGGATTGCCAGAAATAAGTGGCGTTCGAATTGGACGACATATAAGACTTTTTATTGATGCATCATCAAAAGTTGAAGCAGAGAAAAAAACGGAAGAAGCGTGTAAAAAATTACTTTCTAATCAAATTATGGAAAGTTACTCTTACCATGTAATTGAAGCTTAATATTAAATAGTAGTGTTTTTGTATTTTTAATAAAAAGTATCATGTCAGAAATAAATGAAATTCCAAAAAAGAGTAACGGTGCATTTATATTAATAATTCTTTTATTATTGGTTAGTTTAGCTGTTATGGCTTATAAATGGTCTGGTAAAAATGCTGATTTTAATAAATGTACAAATGAAAATACAGCTTTAAAAGCAGACATGGAAGGAATGAATCAAATGATGGAAGGTTACGTAGGTAATATGTCAAATGATTTAAAATCTGATTTTCAAAACATGCTAAAAACATACGATGAATTAATCGAAAAAGATAAAAGCAAAGCAGATAGTTTGAATATTCAAAAAGATAAGATTCTAGATCTAATAAAAGACTTAGATAATTCTAAAAGAAATGGTAAATTAAATGCTAGAAAAATTGCCCAATTAAATCGAGAAAATACTACGTTAAGAAACATAATGAAAAGTTATGTAATTCAAATTGATTCATTAAATACTTTAAACGTAAAATTACATTCAGATTTAAATCAAACTACAACTGAATTAACATCTACAAAATCCGAGAGAGATACTTACAAACAAGAAGCTGAAGTTAATGCTGAAAAAGTGAAAACTGGATCAAAACTTCAAGCATTTGGATTTAACTCATCAGGTTTAAGAATGAAATTAAATAATACTACTGAAGAAACGAATAAAGCTAGAAATTGCATTCAAATACGTTCAAGTTTTACAATTTCAGAAAATCCTTTAACGTCATCAGGAAGTAAAACAGTGTATATGCAAATAATTGATCCAGATGGAAAAACTCTTCAATCTAGAAGTAGCAATACTTTAAATAGTGAGCAAGGTTCAATTGCATATTCAGATAAAAAAGATATTGATTACCAAAATCAAAGAATTGATATGTCTATCTATTATGACATGCAGAATAATGAAGCTATAAAAGGCAATTATAAAGTAAAGGTTTATTGTGAAGGATTATTAATCGGTTCAGATAGCTTTACTCTTAAATAATTTAAAGTTATAGTGATAATTACGTTAGATGTTTTAAAAAAGAATTTAAATTAAATGGTTAATTTATTTATAGCAAATCTTGACTGGGAAATTACCTCAGAAGATTTAGAATCAACATTTTCAGCTTTTGGACCAGTTACATATGCACACGTTGTATACGATAATGCAACAAAAAGATCTAAAGGTTTTGGATACATCGAAATGGAAGAAACAGACCATGGAATTAATGCAATCAATGCATTAAATGGCATGGATATAAATGGTCGTAAATTAGACGTTAAAATTGCATCTCCAAAAAGTAACAGACCAGCTAAAAAATCAGAAAAACCATTTGCTAAAAAAGTTGAAAAGAAACCATTTAAAAAGTTTGACAAACCAAAACCAAATTTTGGAGAAAAGAAAACAGTAAAACCAAATCCTGTAGAAAGGGATGAAAATGGGAAAGTTATTCGGAAAACAGAGTAATAATTAACAATATGTCAACAGCAATAGAACAAGGTCAAGTAGAATTTTCTATAAATGAAATAGGTGTAGCAACAATAGAATTTGGACATCCATTAAGTAATTCTTTACCTGGTAAAATTTTACAAAAACTAGCAGACACAATTACTGATATGGGCAAAAACTCAGATGTAAAAGTAATTATTCTTAAATCAATGGGTTCAAAAGTTTTTTGTGCTGGCGCAAGTTTTGATGAGTTAATATCAATACAAGATTTAGAAACTGGCAAAAAATTCTTCTCTGGATTTGCAAATGTAATTAATGCATGTAGAAAAAATCCAAAATTAATATTAGGTAGAGTTCAAGGAAAAGCTGTAGGAGGTGGAGTTGGTATTGCTGCAGCTGTAGATTATTGTTTCGCTACTAAACATGCTGAAGTAAAACTATCAGAATTGGCAGTTGGAATTGGTCCATTTGTAGTTGGTCCAGCTATTGAAAGAAAAATAGGGTTATCAGCAATGAGTCAACTTGCAATAAATGCAACAGAATGGCGAACAGCTGATTGGGCATATAAAAGAGGTTTATATAGCCACTTATATGAAACTGAAGCGGAAATGGATGTTGAAGTTAGCAAGTTAGCAACGAAATTAGCTAATTCAAATCCAGAAGCAATGAGAAAATTAAAATCAATTTTTTGGGAAGGAACTGAGCAATGGGATACGTTACTTTCAGATCGTGCTGAAATAAGCGGTACTCTAGTCTTATCAGACTTCACCATACAAGCAATCAACTCATTTAAAAATAAATAATTAACATTATTGAAGCTTAAAAATATTTTTATTTATATAAAGTAGAATCTTTTTTAAGTTTCGTTTGTTAATAAACTCTAGAAGTTATATCTTTGCAACCCCAAATTGGGGATATTGTCTTATTTAATTAATAAATTTATTGTGGATACATTAAGTTACAAAACCATCTCTGGAAACGTAGCAACTGCTAATAAGCAGTGGTTTGTAGTAGATGCTGAAGGCCAAACTGTTGGTCGTTTAGCGAGTAAGGTTTCGAAATTAATCCGTGGAAAACACAAGGTTAACTTCACTCCTCACGCTGATTGTGGCGATAACGTTATCGTTATCAACGCAGAAAAGATTTCGTTCTCTGGAACAAAACTTGTGAACAAAGAATACGTTCGTTACACAGGATATCCAGGTGGACAAAAATTCACTTCTGCTCAGGAGATGTTGAAAAAACATCCTGAACGTTTGATTGAAAAAGCTGTTAAAGGTATGTTGCCAAAAAACAAGTTAGGAAGTAAATTGTTCACTAATTTAAAAGTGTACGTTGGTTCTGAGCATGGTCAAGAAGCACAAAAACCTCAAGTATTTAACCTTGATACATTCAAATAAGATGGAAGTAATAAACGCATTAGGAAGAAGAAAAACGTCAGTTGCACGTGTTTACCTATCAAAAGGTACAGGTAAAATGACTGTAAATAAAAAAGATTATAAGGAAGCATTTCCTATATCTGTTCTTCAAGCAAAAATTGAACGTCCATTTCAATTAACAGAAACTATAGGTCAATATGATGTATCAGTAAATGTTTTTGGTGGAGGAATCAATGGTCAAGCAGAAGCTATCCGTTTAGGAATAGCTAGAGCTTTGGTTAAAGTTGCTGAAGAAAATAAAACATTATTAAAAGCTGAAGGTTTAATGACACGTGATCCTAGAATGGTTGAACGTAAAAAACCAGGAAGACCGAAAGCTCGTAAAAAATTCCAGTTCTCAAAACGTTAATATTCAATTTTGGCGATTGTTTAGTACCCAAACTTCAGAGCACTCATCTTATTTCTATAAGATCCCTCTTTTGTTGACATACTAAAGGAACGTAAACAATTAAAACATAAAAAAATGTCAAAAATAACTTTTGAAAGTTTGTTAGAAGCAGGTGCTCATTTTGGTCACCAAAAAAGAAAATGGAACCCGGCAATGGCGCCGTATATCTTTGAAGAAAAAAAAGGTATCCATATCATTGATTTAAATAAGACAATAGCACATCTTGATCAAGCTTGTGCGGCAATGAAACAAATTGCTAAGTCGGGTAAAAAAATTCTTTTTGTTGCAACTAAAAAACAAGCGAAAAGCATTATCAGTGATAAAGTGAAAGAATTAAATATGCCTTTCGTAACTGAACGTTGGTCAGGTGGTATGTTAACAAATTTCCAAACTACACGTAAGTCTATTCGTAAGATGACAATCATTGATAAAATGAAAACGGATGGTACATGGGAAACTTTGAACAAACGTGAGCGTTTATTCAAAACTCGTCAAAGAGATAAATTAGAGAAAAACTTTGGTTCTATTGTTGATATGACTCGTCAACCAGCTGCAATTTTTATTGTTGATATTTTAAAAGAACATATCGCATTAGCAGAAGCTAAAAGATTAGGTATACCTACTTTTGCAATGGTTGATACAAACTCTAATCCTCGTTTAGTAGATTTTCCAATTCCTGCAAATGATGATGCTACAAAATCTATTTCTTTAATAATGGATGCTATTTGTGGTTCAATCAAAGAAGGTTTAGAAGATCGTAAAAATTCTAAAGATAAAGCTGACTCTGATGAAGAGGCTGCTGCTTCAACAAAAGAAACTGTAGTTGCTGAAGCAACAGAAACAGCTTCGGAAGAAATCAAAAAAGAAGAAAACTAAAAAACTTAATATGACAACGATGGCAATAACAGCATCTGAAGTAAATAAATTACGTCAACAAACAGGAGCAGGAATGATGGACTGCAAAAACGCACTTGTTGAAGCGAATGGAGATTTTGAAGTAGCAACAGATTTACTTCGTAAAAAAGGTCAAAAAATTGCAGCTAAACGTGGAGACAATGATGCAAATGAAGGATTTATTCTTGCTCAAGCATCTACAGATGGAAAAACTGGAATCATTATGACACTTAATTGTGAAACTGATTTCGTTGCTAAAACTGCAAGTTTTGTAGAATTTGTTCAGTCTTTAATGGACATTGCTTTAGATAAATTACCAGAAACAACTGAAGAATTAAATGCATTATCATTTAATGATAAGTTAACTGTTGAACAAAAAATAGTTGAGCATGTTGGTGTTATTGGAGAAAAATTAGTTTTGTCTAACTTCTCAAAAATTAAAGCTGATAAAGTTGTAGCTTACAATCATCCTGGAAATCAATTAGCTTCTCTTGTTGCATTGAATAGCGGTACTGACGTTGCAGAAGATGCTGGAAAACAAGTTGCAATGCAAGTTGCTGCAATGAGTCCCTTAGCGTTAAATAAAGAAGGTATTGATCAATCAACTATCGATCGTGAATTAGAAGTTGGGAAAGAATTAGCAATACAAGAAGGTAAACCAGCTGAAATGGCAGACAAAATTGCTCAAGGAAGATTAAATAAATTTTTCCAAGAAAACACTTTGTTAAGTCAACCATTTGTTCGTGATAACAAATTAACAGTTGAACAATTTTTAAATTCTTCTGAAAAAGGTTTAACAGTTGTAAACTTTAAACGTTTTTCTTTAAGTTAAGAATAATATTTATAATCAAAAGCTGGATCATTGATCCGGCTTTTTTTATGCTATAATTTTCAAAATAAGATTTGGTAATATTATGATCATCTAATCTTATGCCAATAGTCTTGCTACATTTAGTCTAAAATAACTATATTTGCAAAGTCTAAAAAAACACAAATAAGAATGAAATATAAACGTATACTTCTAAAACTAAGTGGCGAATCACTTATGGGTGAAAAGCAATTTGGAATTGACAATAATAGATTAAGTTCATATGCAAATGAAATTAAAGAAATCCATGATTTAGGGGTAGAAATTGCAATTGTTATAGGTGGTGGTAATATTTTTAGAGGAGTTCAAGCTGAACAAGGTGGAATGGACCGTACTCATGGAGATTACATGGGGATGCTCGCTACAATGATAAACAGTATGGCATTGCAAGCTGCACTAGAATCTGCTGGTGTTTCTACAAGATTACAATCTGCAATAGAAATGAAAGAAATTTCTGAACCATTTGTAAGAAGAAGAGCTGTTAGACATTTAGAAAAAAACCGAGTAGTTATTTTTGGAGCTGGAACTGGTAATCCTTTTTTCACAACCGATTCGGCAGCATCTTTAAGAGCTATTGAGATAAATGCTGAAGTAATACTAAAAGGTACTCGAGTAGATGGGATATATACAGCAGATCCTGAAAAAGATAAGTCAGCAACAAAATATGATTCAATAACTTTTGATGATGTTTATAGTAAAGGTTTAAATGTAATGGACATGACCGCTTTTACCTTATGTAAAGAAAATAACCTACCTATAATAGTTTTTGATATGGATACTCCAGGTAATTTTAGAAGATTAATGGATGGCGAAAAAGTAGGAACTATTGTTAGAAATTAAAAATATTTTTGAAAATAAAATCAAATGACAGAAGATTTACAAATGATATACGATGAGTTTAAAAGCTCTGGAAAAAAAACATTAGACCATTTAGAAACAGAACTTGTAAAAATCAGGGCAAGTAAAGCAACACCATCGATGTTGCAAAGTGTTATGGTTGACTATTATGGTACTCCAACTCCAATATCTAAAATAGCTAATGTGAATACAATGGATGCTAGAACTCTAACCGTTCAGGCTTGGGAGCGAAATATTTTAAACGATATTGCTAAAGGAATAATTAATGCTAATTTAGGATTTGCACCTCAAAATAATGGAGAAATGCTAATTATCAATGTTCCTGCTTTAACTGAAGAGCGAAGAAGAGATTTAGTTAAAAGAGGAAAATCAGAAGGTGAAAATGCAAAAGTGGTTATTCGAAATCATAGAAAAGATGCAATTGACATGGTCAAAGATTTGAAAAATGACGGTCTTTCAGAAGATATGGCAAAAGATGCAGAAAATGAAATTCAAAACATCACTAATTCCAACATTAGGAAAATTGATGAATTAATTGAATTGAAAGAAAAAGATATTATGACTATTTAAGAGATTAAAAAAATAACAAAAAAAATACTGATTTTTACAATCAGTATTTTTTTTGTTATAAAACTTTTATTTCAACCCTTCTATTCATTTGCTCTTCATAAGCAAATTTAGGTTTTGAATAAATTGGTTTTGTATTTCCAAATCCAACAGTTGTCATTCTATCTTTATTAATTCCAAATTCAACCAAATAATTATACACTCTTTTTGCCCTAGCTTCAGATAATTTTTGACCAACAAATGAGTTGTTTTCATCCATAGAAAAAACATGACCTTGAATCTCAATTTTAACTTCTGAATTAAGAGCTAAAAAATCTTTTAACCTTTTTAATTTTGGTTCAGCTGTAGGCATAAAATTACTAGATCCTGGATGAAATTCTATTTCTTCAAGTTGAAGACTTTTACCTTGAGCTAATGGCTCAAGCCATATTGCAAATTCACTTTCTTTATTAGCGACTATATGTTCAACTCTATCTACAAAAAAATAACCTTTAGTATCACAACTAATAATAAATTTACCCGTTTTATCAGAAGAAAAATAAAAATCACTTCCAATATATAGAGCTGATAAATTTTTAATTCCCAATAAAGTCATATTTGTAATAACTGGTAAACCAGTACTAGCATCTCGAATTACGATATGTATTGAGGGAGTAAATTCATCTTCTCTTAAATCAATAATTTTTGAACTATTGTTAATTAAATTAGAATTCAAAGATTCAAATTTAAAGTCCAATTTCAATTTTTCTCTACTCCTAGAATCTGTATTAAAAAGCATGCAAATTTTTTGTCCCTCTTTTAATTCTAATGAATAAAGTTGGTTTGCATTCGGATTATTATTCAAACCTAAAGAAGAAATTGTTGTTGATGTAATTAAACGTTTTATGTCAGCTCGACCATTATGAATTTCATCACAAATATCACTAACGCCCTCTTCAAATATAACCATTTGCAGAGGACCTGAAATAATAGATGCTTCAAACTTTACAACTCCACTAAAAGGGGCAATGAAAGAAAACCATATTGAATTATTTTCATTAATATCTGATAAAGAGGGGTAATTTAATGTTTCATTAATAGTTCCCCCATTTCCAGTAAATTGTACCGTAAAAACTCCTGGTTCAATGATATTTGTCGCTCCTACGCAATCTGAAATTTTACTTGCTGAAAATTCCTCTTTCTGCCCGAATAAATTCAAGTAAAAAAAACAAAACACAAATATAAAAATCGTCTTTAACATATAGTAGCTATACAAATGTAACGAAAGATTTACATAATAAAAAAGTTAAGTTAGTAAATAGTAACTAACATATATATTAAATAAAGTTATCTGAAAATCAACAATTTAAATAAACTAAAAATTAAACAAATCAATCAACGAAGCCTTCACTTTATCAGAATTAGTTAATAACGCAGATTCTAAAATAGAATTCAGAGGAATTGCTGGTGTATCCAAAGAACCTACAATCATCACTGGTGCATCTAAATTTTTAAAATTATCCCTTTGTATCCTACCTGCCAAGCCCAAAGTAAATGTTGATTCTATTGATTCTTCTGTTACTAATAAAACTTTACCATGTTTTTTGGTTACTGAATTTATCATCTCAAAATCAAGCGGATTCAAAGTTCTTAAATCAATAATTTCTACTTTTCCTTCAAATTCCTTAGACGCTTCGATAGACCAATATACTCCTCTACCATATGTTATGATAACACATGTATTTCCACTTTCAATAACAGAATCTTCTACCTCCTGAACAACCCTTGCTTTCCCTAAAGGAATTACATAATCTTCATCCGGCTCAATAGACATTGCGCCCTCAGTACCAGGTATTTTTGACCAATATAATCCTTTATGTTCTAACATTACAACTGGATTAGGGTCATAATAAGCTGCTTTCATCAATCCTTTTAAATCAGCACCATTTGATGGATAAACTACTTTGATTCCTCGTATGTTCGTTAATATAGATTCAACACTTGAAGAATGATATGGACCACCAGAACCATAAGCTCCAATTGGGACTCTAATTACACAGCTAACTGGCCATTTTCCATTTGAAAGATAATAAGATCTGCTAACCTCAGTAAACAGCTGATTTAAACCTGGCCAAATATAATCTGCAAATTGAACTTCAACAATTGGTTTTAACCCAACAGCCGACATCCCAACTGTACTTCCAATAATAAAAGCTTCCTGAATAGCTGTATTAAAAACTCTATCGTTACCAAATGTTTGAGCTAAGGTGGCTGCTTCTCGAAAAACTCCTCCAATTCTTGCTCCAACATCCTGACCATATAGTAAAGATTCTGGGTGTTTTGCTAAAATTTCACGAACAGCAAAAAGAGCACTATCCACCATAACTGTTTTCTTCTTTCCTTGCGGCTCTCGTTCCCCTTTTTCTTCTAGAATTGGAGTTGGGGCAAAAATATGATCTAAAACGGATTCAGTAGAAGGATCTTCAGCATTCAAAGCTCTTAAATACTCTTCATCCACGAATTTTACTACTTCAGATTCTGTTAAAATTATTTCATCTTCGTTTATTCCTAAAGATCGAATAAGCTCTTTCAATTTAGGATATGGATCATCCAAAATAGCTGTATCCAAATCATCTCTATACCATTCTTTACGAACCCCAGATGTGTGATGTCCTAATAGTGGTACTTTTGCATGAATAATAAATGGACGACGATCTTTTCTAATAATTTCAAAAACTTCCTGTACGGTTTGATAAGATAAATCAAAATCAGTTCCGTCAATAGTTCTAACCTCAATTCCATTAAAACCACGAGCATATTCAGACATATCTTGTGCTCGAGTTTCAGAAGCTACAGCAGAAATATCCCAACCATTATCTTGTACCAAAAAAACAATTGGAAACTGCTTTAATGCTGCCATTTGTAAAGCTTCAGAAACTTCACCCTCTGTACAAGAAGCATCTCCTAAAGAACAAACAACGATAGGGTTTTGTCCATTATAATCAATTGCTAATCCTGTTTTTTCCTTATACTGTATCCCCATAGCAATTCCAGTTGTAGGAATAGCTTGCATACCAGTAGCAGATGATTGATGTATAATTTTAGGTAAATCGTCTCTATTCAATGAAGGATGTGAATAGTAAGTTCTTCCCCCTGAAAATGGATCCTCTTTTTTGGCAAAAACTTGTAACATTAACTCATAAGGTGACATTCCTATGCTTAGAAGAATACTATCGTCTCTATAATATGGTGAAACCCAATCTTGAGGTTTTAATTGCATACCAATTGCAATTTGAATCGCCTCATGACCTCGAGATGTTGCATGAACATACTTTGCAGTGATTTCTTTGTTTGCTTCGTATTTTTCAGCCATAGTTTTAGCTGTACACATTAATCTAAAAGCATCGATTAATTTAGCTTTCACTGTTTTAACTGATTTTTCCATAGACTTAACATTCGTTTCTTCCATATTCTTATTCAGAATTAATAATGTTCAAATATACTGAAATCAGTATGAATAATTAGAAACTCTTTCGATTGGTTGTTATATTTGTGTAAAAGATAACGCAATAATTATTTAACGTATGAAAATTCAAGATACAATAAGGGCTGTAGAAGCATTTCATGATGCTTTTGGAATTCCAAATAATTTCCAGCCAACAGCTGAATTATCAATCAATGATATTGAACTTCGACATAGATTAATGGCTGAAGAAAATGAAGAATATTTAGAAGCTGCAAAAAATGGGGATCTTGTCGAAATTGCAGACGCCTTAGGAGATCAATTGTATATTTTATGTGGAACTATTTTGAAACATGGCTTGCAAGACAAAATAATTGAGGTTTTTGAAGAAATTCAACGTTCAAACATGAGTAAATTAGATGAAAACGGGAAAGCAATTTATAGAGAAGATGGAAAAATTATGAAATCTGAATTATACTTTAAACCTGATATTAAAAGAATTTTAGAACAATATATTTAACAAAAAACCCACAGAATATAATACTCTGTGGGTAAAGATTAAACTAAATCCTACTTTGATAAGTAAACAATTCATAATATCTACCTTCCTTAGCAATTAATTCATCGTGATTTCCTTGCTCTGCAATTTTACCATTTTCTATTACTAGAATTTGATCAGCTTGTCTTATAGTACTAAGTCTATGTGCTATTACAAAAGTTGTTCTATCTTTTATTAATTCTGACAAACTTCGTTGAATCATGGATTCACTTTCAGTATCCAAATTCGAAGTCGCTTCATCTAAAATAAAAATACTTGGATTTGCTAATATTGCACGTGCGATTGTAATACGCTGACGCTGACCGCCTGAAAGCTTAACTCCTCTCTCCCCTATTACAGTGTCTAATCCTTCGTCAAATCTATCGGTAAATTCATTTACATAGGCTGATTTTACTGCAAAATCCAATTCCTCTTGTGTTGAATTAGGTCTAGGAAACAAGATATTTTCTCTAATTGTTCCTTGAAATAAGAAATCGTCTTGAAGTACAACTCCTAATAAATTTCGGTAACTCGAAAGACTTACTTTTGATAAATCTTGGCCATCGATAGTAATTTTACCTGAGCTTGGATTTAAAAATGTAGCTACCAAACCCGCTATTGTAGATTTTCCAGAACCTGATGACCCTACTAACGCTGTTACAGATCCTGCAGGAGCTGAAAAACTGATATTATGTAACACTTCTTTTTCTTCTTGATAGCTGAAGGAAACATTATCAAAAATAATATCTCCCTTTAAATTTGTTATCTGATTTGGACGTTCAACTGAATCATCCTCTGGAGTCATGTTCATAATTTCTTGGGTTCTTTCTAAACCTGCAAAAGCCTCCGTAATCTGACTTCCAATATTGCTCATCTGAACAATTGGTGCAATCATAAAAGCTAATAAAAACATGAACTCTAAAAATTCACCTGAAGTTATTTGGCCATTAATAATGAAATAACCGCCCAAACCCATTACTTCCGCAGAAGCTATTCCTATTAAGAAAGTAGCAGAACTAGTAATCATTGAAGTAGCAGTTAAGCTCGTTTTTACATTTTGAAATAATTCTTCAGCACCTTTTTCAAAAATTCTATTCTCTTGATTTTCTGCATTAAAACCTTTAATAACTCGAACTCCATTCAAAGATTCTGTCAAACGTCCTGTTACGTCTGCGTTTAACTTTCCTCTGTTTTTAAAAATTGGACGAATCTTTCCAAATGCTTTTAAAGCAATAAATGCAAAAACACCTATTGGTAAAAGCGTTGACAAGGTCATCATTGGGTTTATTTTGATCAATAAAATCAAAGCTACAACAGAAGTTAAAGTTCCTCCTATTAGTTGAACAAGTCCTGTACCTATCAAATTTCGAACACCTTCAACATCAGACATAATTCTAGACACCAAAGCTCCACTTTTATTATTATCAAAATAACTTACGGGAAGTGAAAGAATTTTCTTTTGAACCTGAACTCTTAATTGAGATATTAAATTTTGAGCTTCAACACTTAAAATCTTTGTTAAAAAGAAAGATGTAACAGACTGAATAGCAATAGCTGCAACAACCTTAATAATTAACTCAATTAAACTTTGAAAATCTTTATTTGGAACAATAACATCTAACAACTCCTTTGTAGCTAATGCAGGATACAAACCTGTTAATCTACTAAATACAATCAAAATTAAGCCTAATGCCAAAAGTTTTCTTCTAGGCCACATAATCGTTTTAAAAACAGAAGACATTGTAACCGTTTTCTCTTTTTTATCTTCTTTAATACTTGATTTCAAATTTTGCATAAATCAATTTTCAGTTATGAACCAGTTAAACTAATAGGAAATTATTCTTCTTCGTCTGAATTATTTTCTTCTTCAACTTTTTCCTCTACTTCAAAAAATGATGGGAAGTTCATAAATAATTTCGAAGCATTTTTCATTCTGTCTGTATATTGTTCATTGATCATAATATATTGACATTTGTTAATACTTTCTGTTAATCGAAGAATTTCAGTTTGCAATCCGGCCTTCAATATTGCTTCGGCATCATCAATAATGATCATTTTAACTTTAGCTAAATTTAAACCATTGTATATGTACATTTCATATAATCTTTTTGCAGTACCAATCACAATATCAGCTCCAGTGTATAATGCATTTCGCTGCTGAACTTTATGCCCTTTATCGTGAATAATTTCTGTAATCAAGTCCATATGTCTACCTAAACGTGCAAATATCGCCTCCATTTCTAAAGTTTTCACCTTATCTGTTACAATAACAATAGCACGAGGAGCATCATCTTCGGATTGTTTTCCTAAACGTTGAAGTACTCCTGAGGCTATAGCTGTTGATTTCCCACAACCATCTGGACCAATACCAATGAAATCTTTTCCTTCTTTTAATTTAGAAATAAAAATCTTTTGGAATTCTGTTTGGTTTTCAAAACCTGCGTCAATTAAAGCAGTTTGAAGGACTTCGTTGTATTTTTTGAGTGACATTTTATTCTGTTTTGATGAACCTTTTTTAATCAAAAGTCGAGGTAAAGATAAGTATTTAAAAGTGAGTAAGCTTTACTCTTTCAATTTATCGTTTGAATGATGTCTATCTTTATCTCTACTTGTCTTTTTCTCTAAATTTTTTAACATAGCATTTTCTAAATCCACTCCAGTTTGATTAGCTATACAAATCAATACAAACATTACGTCGGCTAATTCATCACCAAGATCTTTATTTTTGTCGCTTTCTTTTTCGCTTTGTTCTCCAAATCTGCGCGACATGATTCTTGCAACTTCACCAACTTCTTCAGTAAGTATTGCTAAATTGGTCATTTCATCAAAATAACGAACACCATATTCTTTGATCCATTTATCTACTATTTGTTGAGCTTCTTTAATTTCCATAAATGAATTATTCTCTATTTTTCGAGTCAATAATAATGGTCACAGGTCCATCGTTTACCAAAGAAACTTTCATATCTTCTCCAAAAATGCCTGTTTCAATTATTAATTTTGTCTCTAAGTTTAATTTATATATAAAATAGTCATATAAAGGAATAGCTTTCTCTGGTCGAGCAGCTTGAATATAACTAGGTCGATTTCCTTTTTTTGTAGATGCGTATAGAGTAAATTGAGAGATAATTAAAAATGAACCTTTAACATCTTTAATTGAAAGATTCATTTTCCCTTCCAAATCAGAAAAAATTCTTAGTCCTGATATTTTTTGAATAATCCAATCTGCATCTGATTCTTCATCCTCCTGTTCAATTCCTATAAAAACTAGAATTCCAGATTCAATTTCTCCGTGAATTTCATTCTTAATTTTTACGGAGGCCTCACTTACTCTTTGAAGAACTACTCTCACGAATGTTCAATTTTTTTTCTGTGAATCTCATTTTCATCTTCAGTCATAAGTTGATAGTAAGACGTATATCTACTTTCGGAAATATCACCAGAATCTACAGCATTTTTAACAGCACATTTTGGTTCATTTAAATGCTGACAATTATTGTATTTACATTCATTCAACAATTCTCTCATTTCTGGAAAATAATGAGAAATAACTTCTTTATCTAAATTCACAACACCAAAAGCTCTAATCCCTGGAGTATCTACAATATATCCTCCTGAAGATAATTTAAACATTTCAGCAAAAGTTGTTGTATGTTTTCCTTGTTGATTTGCTTGAGAAATTTCTCCAATTCTTAAATTCAATGTTGGATCTAAAGCATTTACTAATGTACTTTTTCCTACACCACTATGTCCTGAAATCATCACTTGATTCCCATTAATTTCTTCTTTTAAAAAATCTATATTTTCCTTTTTATCTGCTGAAATTTTATAACATCTGTAACCAACTTTTTCATATAAATAACAAAGTGCATCGATATATTCAAGTTCATCTGCATTGTATGTATCGATTTTATTAAATAAAATTGTTGTTGGAATACGAAATGATTCTGCAGAAACTAAAAAACGATCAATAAAAGCCAAATGAGTAACAGGGGCCATTGTTGTAACTAATAAATATGCTTGATCAACATTGGCTGCTAATATTTGCATCTGCTTACTTAAATTAGTCGATTTTCGAACAATATAATTTATTCTTTCCTCATAATCTTCAATAACTCTATTTCCATCTTCATCCGAAGAATCAGAAACAATAACTTGATCGCCAACAGCAATAGGATTTGTAGTTCGTAAATTACTCATTCGCATTTTACCCCGAATACGGCAATTAACAATTGAACCATCTTCCATTTCAACGATGTACCACTTCCCTGTTGACTTTAAAACTTTTCCTTTTAATGACATGAGGGTAAAGATAATTATTATAATTACAGATTGGCAAATTACAAATTACAAATTAAATGTAATTTCAATCTATAATTTGTAATCTTTAATTTGCAATCTTTTTTCCTATCTTCGCATTTCAAATTCTTGAGATATGTCTATTGAAGTAACAAATCTTTCAAAATATTACGGTGAACAAGCTGCTGTTCGCGATATTACTTTTTCAGTTGGAAAAGGAGAAATTGTTGGTTTTTTAGGTCCTAATGGAGCTGGTAAATCTACAACAATGAAGATTATTACAGGATTTATACCTTCCTCTGAAGGAGAAGTAAAAGTCTGTGGATTACCCGTTGATGTTGATTCATTAAACACGCGTCAATTGATTGGTTATCTCCCAGAACATAATCCTTTATATTTAGATATGTATGTTAAAGAATATCTTGAATTTGTAGCGAAAATTTACAAAATGTCAGATGTTCGAGATCGCGTTTCTGACATGGTGAAATCAATTGGATTAGACGTAGAACAAAACAAAAAAATTGGAGCACTTTCAAAAGGGTACCGTCAACGAGTTGGATTGGCTCAAGCAATTATTCACGATCCACAAGTATTAATTTTAGATGAGCCAACTTCTGGATTAGATCCGAATCAATTGGTCGAAATTCGTGAGTTGATCAAACAGATTGGAAAACAAAAAACAGTAATGCTTTCTACTCATATTATGCAAGAAGTTGAAGCTATCTGTGATCGTGTTGTAATTATTAATAAAGGTCAAATAGTTGCGGATGATAAAGCGTCTATTCTTCAATTGGATAAAGGACACCAAACAATTTACGTTGAATTTGAAGGTACTGTTGCTAAAAGTCAATTAGCTAAAATTAAACAAGTTTCAAAAGTTGAGAATTTTGAAACTGGCTGGTTATTAGAAGGTAATGGAGAAGAAGATTTGAGAAAAGTAATTGCTCAGTTTGCACAATTAAATAATCTGTTGGTACTTACTTTAAGAACAGAAGAAAAAACGTTGGAAGAGGTATTTAAAGAATTGACTAAATAATAATTTTAATGATAAAAACAGGAAGATGCTTTTCCTAATTTAAAAGTTAGCATCACTCCTGTAAACACATACCAATCATTTGTTGAAGAAGTACCTCTCTTTCCATATTTAGATCCATCTAAACTTCTATTAGAAAGTGCTGTTGAAATTGGTCCAGATTCATTTTGTAATTTTAATGGATCAACATAGGTATCTGCATGAACATCATCTAAATAATCTGTAAAAGTTTTTCTTAAACCAAATTCAACATTCAAAGAAGCTCTTTTCCCTAAGGTCATTTTCACTCCTGCTCCGATTGGTAAACATAACTGATACAAATTATAATTTGGTTGAGAAGACAAACTAGTTCCTTGTCCTTCTGTACTCATTTTTTGAAGTTCATACACATCTCCATTGTATTGAGTCATTGGATTCATATGGAAAACTCCTATTTCAGCTAGTATATATGCAGTCCCTTTATATTTATCATGACCAATTGCAAAAGGTAGATAATTAAATTCAATTCCACCAGCTAGTTCAAAAATGGAAGATGTAAAATTTAAATTTCGATTTTTTAATAAAACAGAAGAAGATTGAAAATCATTCCCTGAAACATTTCCATAAAGTGCATTTAGGCGAATACATAATCTTGAATGAATATTATAACGATAAATTAATCCTGCTGAAAGTTGAGTATTATTGAATTGTTTAAGAGGATTTAAATCACCCAAATAATACATTCCACCTACCATAAATCCAAATTCAGTTCTAGATAAACGTGTAGCTCGTTGTCCTTGAACACTTGAATTCAAATAAAATAATATAATTAGACATGAAAAGTACTTTAGCATTTTATACAAAAAACGAATATTATCCTTCCTTAACGCCAAATTTATGAATAAATTGTAATTTTTCTAGCACTTTTAAATTAATAACAAATTGTTAAAATAAAAGCAATTATATTTGTAACAAATAAACTAAAATTAATGAACAAAATATCTTAC
>CALPSU020000008.1 GCA_943326315.2 Chryseobacterium gleum | reverse complement strand
TGTGTTTCAAAAATCAATTCTCCCCATCGGTCAAATACTCGAAAAGTCATTTCTTTAATCATTTTTCCTCTAACAACTAAAACATCGTTATTCCCATCTCCATTTGGTGAGAAAGCATTTGGAATAAAAACGGAAGGATCATCACAAACGTAAGGAAATACTTTTACCAAAACAGAATCGTATTTTGTGCAGATTCCATCCGTGACTGATAGTGTGAATAAAGTTGTTTCGTTAAGTTTCGCTGTTGTTTGTTGAGATGTTGGGCTCTGCACAACTGAAGATGGGGTCCATGCATAGGTAAAACCGTTAGAACTTGGAGTTACTGAAAGTGAAATTGTTTCAGCTCTTGGCACAAAAATTTCGGACGACTTTATATTATAAAAAGTAGAGTCAATATCACTAACTTGTATAAGGATTGAATCTTTAAAACTACATCCTAAGTTATTATCTGCTAACAAGTATAAATATTGAGTAGAATCAGGAGTTACTTTTATCTTGTTGTTCGAGATATTAGAACTTATAATATTCGAAGGTAACCAAACATAATTAAAAGAAATAGAAGGTGTTGAATTTTCTATACTAATTTCTGAAATATCCTTTTTACAAATTTTCGTATCGCCTGATAAAGAAATGTTTGAACTAATTACATTAATAAGTAAGCTGTCCATTTTAAAGCAAGAAGAATTCCCGGCTTTTACATACAAATAACCTGAATGCGATATCAAAGTAGAATAGGTAGAATCTGAAACTGAAATATTCAAAGTATCCGTGAAATTTTTATTAGTTGACCAAATAAAATAATCTGCTGTCCCAAAACTATTTGCAACTAATATACTTTGAATAGGTTTGCAAATTTCAAATTGAGATGGAATTAGCTGTAATTTAATATCATCAATTACCTTAATATCAATAAACATTGAATCAACCAATAAACAAACACTGTCTGTAACGAATAATTTAATTCTAAAAACTCCTGTATCTAAATAAATAGCGTATGGTTTCTTATCAGTAATATTAGTGTTTCCATTACCGAAATCCCATAAAAAAGTATCTGATTTTTTAATAGAGTCAGTCATTTGAATGGCTAAAGGATGATTTTTACAAACAACCAAAGAGGCAGTTGTAAATTTACTTTTCGGTCGAATTTCAAAATCAAATTTAAAAACAACATTGTTACAATTACTACTTAAATTATTATTCGACCAAACTCCTGGATTAGGAAAAGTAGGAAAATCACTAAAACCTCCACAACCTCCACAAACAGACTGATAAATTATTCCATATTTGTCAAAACGAGATGTTCCCCCATCAACATGTTCTCTTGCAAATGCACCTCCTAAATAGTTTGCAAAAATCAAAGTATCAAATGATCTGCTCAAAACTAAAAGGTAAAAATCATATCCATTTAATAGATTTGATGGAGGAGAAGTAACTGGCATTCCAGTTAATGGACTTGAACTAAACACACTTGCTCCCCAACCAGAAACATACATATTTCCACATACATCCACTAAAAATGCTGCAGGCGAAATATTAATTGTTGTATCTCCATTTCCAAAAACTGTAGAGTTTAAAACTGTAGTCAAAGCGGAATTCAATTTACAAATAAATTGACTACTTTTTAAATTTACAAATGTTGAATTTACAACTGGAAATGTTCCTCCTCTAGTCTGACCTAACAAAAAAACATTATTATTTCGATCTATTTCAATAAAAAACACTTGATCATAGCTTGTAGAACCAACATAAGATGTTTGTTTTATAGTGTCACCTGATGGCACCAATTTACAAACAAAACCATCTGTAACACCTCCTTTATAATTCGGATTCCATCCTCCTATAGTTTTGGGTAAATCTATAGATGTTGTCCCTCCAGCAAAAACAATAAAATCATTTGAATCTATTTTTACAGAATTACATGCATCATCTTTAGATCCTCCAAAATAACTTGACCACAATAAAGATGATAAATTAGATGATAATTTGAAAATAACTCCATCTTGACCTCCATTATTTATTGCTTGAAACGATTTTAAAATAGGGAAATTTGTAGATCTTGAACAAGAAGTAACAATGCATTCATCATTCTTATCCAACATAATTTCTCCTCGATAATTATCTCCATAATTAGTCATTAAATGGTGATATCCTAAATTCGAAGTGTAATTTACACCGTCATTCCCTGCTCCTCCTACATAAGTAGACCCCAATAAATTATGCCCATTAGAACTTAATTTAGATACAAAAATATCAGTTCCTTGATTTAAATGATATACTCCATTTGACATGAAATTCAACCCGGGAACTCCACCTCCATGAGAAATCTGAAATCCATTTACAATTGGAAAATCAACACTTGAAGTTGCTCCAAAAAAATAAAGATTATCATTTTTGTCTGCAATTAAACTATGAACCGTTTCTGTTCCTTGATGATCATTTCCTCCACCAATAAATGAAGTCCATAACATCTGTGTTCCATCAGAAGAATACTTCGAAATAAAAACATCCGTTATTCCATAATCTCCTTGCTGAACTGAAAAATTTGAATTTACATCGTATGCACCAATATCAGGTGTAGGATAAGTATTTCCGAAAATAGTTCCTCCACTGTAAGCATCGCCATTATGAGCATAAGTAGCTGTCATACCAAAATTATCTGTAGTCGACCCGCTGTAAGTTGCGAAAATTACTTTTGGATCAATAATTAGCTCAATTTCTGGATTATACCTTCCTAGTTTAAAACTTACGTTATTATTTAATAAAATAAATTCACATTTTACTTCAATTACTTTGCCGTTGATAATTTGATATGAATATGGCTTATTTTCAATAATGTTTCCCAACTCAGTTGAAACAATTAAGTTCCCTTCACTACCAATTTGAATGTATTTTTGTCCTACATATTCCAACAAAATTTGATTAGGATCAATAGTAGGTTTAACGTGAAACTCATATTTTAAATCTTCCAAATTTTCAATTAATTTTAAATCAATTCCATTATAAAAATCGATTAAAGTTGCCTCAGAAAAACCACGCACATCAGAAGCCCATTTTGAAGAGTCGTTACCTAAAAAATAATTATAATAAGAAGAAGTTGGTATTGATTTCTGAATTTCAGTCACTTTATTCGAACCGATAAAATTTAGGTGAACAACCGTTTGTCTATTCTCCTTTGTAAACTTTTCTCCGCTCAAATTTGCATGTGCTTCATGAGTTGCTGAAAAATCTTGTAAATGAAACAAAAACTTATTCTGCTGAATCCATAAATTCCCTCCATTAAATTTTGATTTGAATAGAATATCATCATTCCATTGCCTTTTGTTTTCAATGAAAGCATTATGAATGGAATGTTCGTGTTCTATTTCTTGAGAGAACAGGTTGTTTCCTGTAAGAAAAACAAATAACAGAATATATATATATATTTTAACCATCCTTTACTCGTTGATTTTCCAATGAATACCATTACCAGGACCAACTCTCTCAATTTTATTTTGATCTCTCAATTCTTTAATATTTCTTTCTACTGAACGAACTGTTAACCTTGTTTTTCGAGCTAATTGAGATGAAGTTATTTCAGGATTTTTCTTAATTAATTCTAAAATTTTGCCCGACATTTTGCCCGACATTTCAACCATTGAAAAGAAGGTAATCATTAGTCCTCCAAAGGTTGAAGAGTATGTAGGTGTTGGTAAATTAAACTGCTCACATTCAGTGATTATTTTTGAGATTCCACGCCCCCAAGATTCAATCATTCCAACCCTAAAAAAAGTATTGGCAATATCTGGATTTGCAGGCTTCGATGGATGACTTGATAATGAAGCATTTAATAATCCAACACTTTTTCCTTTATCATTTTTACCTATATATAGAATTCCTCCATTCGCATTTGCAAATCCAGCAATCCATTTGAGATACTCATCTCTCCAAGATTCCTTCCATTCTAAACACTGATTTTCCTGACTCATAACAACCATTTTATAACAACAGCCCCTAATAAAATTGACCGAATGTTTTAGGGTGAAAATTTATTAGAAATGTAAATATAGGTTTTAAGAATTAAATAAAAAACTTAAAAAATATTAGCTAATTAATATGAACTTACTTCATACACATTCAACCGTTCAAAAAAACAAAAACACTCCATTTATCAAGGGATTTAATAACGTATTTTCGTAGGTATTATGGAAAATAGAATAACTTCCCTTTTTAAAATTCAATATCCTATCATTCAAGCTGGAATGATTTGGTGCTCTGGATGGAAATTAGCCTCTGCAGTTTCTAATGCTGGAGGACTAGGAATTATTGGTTCTGGGTCAATGTATCCTGAAATTTTAGAAGAACATTTAATAAAATGTAAAGCTGCTACCAATAAACCTTTTGCAGTTAATTTACCAATGCTTTATCCGAATATTGACGAACATATTCAATTAATAATAAAATACAAAATTCCAATCGTATTTACTTCGGCGGGAAATCCAAAAACATACACCGCTCTTTTAAAATCGCATGGAATAACTGTTGTTCACGTTGTTTCTAGTGTGAAATTTGCAAAAAAAGCGGAAGACGCAGGAGTTGATGCTGTTGTAGCTGAAGGGTTTGAAGCCGGAGGACATAATGGAAGGGATGAAACTACAACATTATGCTTAATACCAATGGTGGCAGCTGAAATTAAAATTCCACTTATTGCCGCGGGAGGAATCGGAACAGGACGTGGAATGTTGGCTACTATGATTTTAGGTGCGGATGGTGTTCAAATCGGAAGTCGATTTGTTGCTTCTCCTGAATCTAGTGCACATTCGAATTTCAAGAAAATAATTATTGATTCAAAAGAAGGAGACACATTACTTACGTTAAAGGATTTAACTCCTGTTCGCCTCTTGAAAAATGAGTTTTTTAATAAACTTCAAAAAGCATACGAAGAATGTGCTCAACCTGAACAAATTAAAGAGTTACTTGGGAGAGGGAGAGCAAAAAAAGGAATGTTTGAAGGAGATTTAATTGAAGGTGAATTAGAAATTGGTCAAATTGCTGGATTGGTTGATGAAATTAAACCAGCTGCGGAAATTGTTAAAGAAATAATTACCGAATACAAACAAGCTTTAATAGAACAAAATTCTGCTAAATACATATTTTAATGATTGAATTTGAAAGATTTAAATTAGACAACGGATTAACTGTCATTTTTCATAAAGATGTGACTACTCCGATGGCAGTAGTAAATACATTATTTGATGTAGGCGCAAGAGATGAATCCGAAGAAAAAACAGGATTTGCACATCTATTTGAACATTTAATGTTTGGTGGTTCTGTAAATATCCCAGACTTCGATGCCCCACTTCAAAATGCAGGCGGTGAAAGCAATGCTTTTACATCCAATGATATAACAAATTATTACGATGTTCTTCCAGTACAAAACATTGAAACAGCACTTTGGTTAGAAAGTGATAGAATGCTCTCTTTAGCATTTACAGATAAAAGTTTGGAGGTTCAGAGAAATGTTGTTATTGAAGAATTTAAGCAACGTTACTTAAACCAACCATACGGAGATGTTTGGTTAGAACTACGACCACTCGCCTATGAAAAACATCCCTATAAATGGGCAACTATTGGTAAAGAAATAAAACACATTGAAGATGCTACAATGGACGATGTTAAAGCATTTTTTCAAAAACATTATTGTCCGAGCAATGCTATTTTATGTATAGCAGGAAATCTAGAATTAGATCATGTAAAAGCATTGGTAACAAAATGGTATGGCAACATTCCGTCAGGAAAAAAACCTGCTAGAATATTACCTCTAGAACCTGAACAGAAAAAATTTAAGGAAAAAACTATCGAAAGAGATGTTCCTACGGATGCATTTTATTACGCATTCAAAATGCCAGAGCGAAGAGATCCGGCTTATTATATTGTAGATATATTATCGGATGCTTTAGGAAGAGAAAAATCATCTCGATTATACATTTCTTTGAAAAAAGAAAAGCAAATTGTATCGAATATCAGTGCATACATTACGGGGTCTTTAGATCATGGACTTTTAGTTATCTCAGGAAAACTAAACGATGGTAAAACTTTTGAAGAATTAGACAGTGCGCTTTGGGAAGTTATAAACGAACTGAAGAAAGAGATAATGCCGGATGAAGAATTAGCAAGATTAATGATCAAAATTAGAACTGAAAAGGAATTTTCAGAACAAGGATTATTAAACCGAGCGATGAATCTCTGTACATTTGAATTACTAGGAGATGCAAACGGAATAAACGAAGAAAGCGAAGTATATAATGCAATAAAACCAACTCACTTACATGAAATGGCGCAATATGTATTAGTTAAATCAAATTGTACTTTATTAAAAGTAAAAGCGACACAAAATGCTAAATAGAACGATTCAACCTGAATTAAAATCAATTAATAAAATTGATTTTATCAAGCCAATTATTTACGACATTACACCCGAAGTGAAATTATTTTTCATGAAGGATGTGGCGAATGAAACAACTCGTTTCGATCTATACTTCGACGCAGGAAACATTAAAGCTAAAAAAGGAATACCTTCCTTCGTAAATGGACTTTTATTATCAGGAACAAAAGATAAAAGCTCAACCCAAATCAACAATGAAATTGATGCCTTGGGTGGCTTTATGGAAAGTGGTCTTTCTGCAGAAAATGCAGTTGTTTCCATGTATTGTTTAAGAGAAAATGTTTTACCAATTCTTCATGTTTTAATTGATGCAATAGATAATGTTGCATTTTTAGAAAAAGAAGTAAATGAACTTTTAGCAGATAAAAAACAAGCGTTCATGACTAACATGGAAAAAGTAAGTTATTTATGTCAGCGTGAATTTCAAAATAAACTATTTCATTCTTCTGAAACATATTCTGCCGTCGCTACAGAAGATTATTATGAAAATGTTTCGATTCAAACCTTGAAAAAATTCTTTCAAGAACATTATCAAAATGGTCTTACAAAAATTGTAGTTGTTGGTAATTTAGAACAAGACACAATTGATGAAATAATAGACACTGTAGGTAAATGGGCTAAAATAGGAAAAGGAGAATTTGAAAAAAATATTCAAAATCTTTCTGGTGAATCTCATGTAGAAAAAGAAAATGCCGTACAAACAGCAATTAGAGTTGGGAAAATTTTATTTAACAAAACCCACGAAGACTATAATGACTTCCTGGTTCTCAATACTATACTAGGCGACTATTTCGGTAGTCGTTTAATGTCAAACATTCGGGAAGATAAAGGTTATACTTACGGAATTGGCTCAATGGTAGCAGAATACAATAACTTAGGTTACTTTATGATTGCAACAGAGGTAGGTAAAGAAGTGAAAGAAGACACTTTAAATGAAATTAAATTTGAAATTGATCGACTAAAAACTGAATTAATCCTAGAGGAAGAATTAGATTTAATCAAAAATTATTTATTAGGTCAATTATTAAAAAGTGCAGATGGACCATATTCAATGATGGATCTGTACTTAAGCGCAGAAGCTCAAGGACTAGACTTTGATTTTTACAATAGAACAATCGAATCTTTACATTCTGTAACCCCGACAAGACTACAAGAGTTGGCTATAAAGTATTTGGTTTGGGAGGAAATGACAGTAGTTTCAGCAGGATAAAATAAAATCAATGGGTAAATATGCAATTGCAATTCATGGTGGAGCAGGAACAATCCTAAAGAGCACCATGACTAAAGAGAAAGAAACGGCTTATACAGAAGCTTTAAGAGATGCTATTATTGCTGGAGAAAATATATTAAAAAATGGTGGAACATCCTTAGTAGCTGTAGAATTTGCTATTAGATCACTAGAAGATAATCCTTTATTTAATGCTGGAAAAGGTTCTGTTTTTACAAATAAAGGTAAAAATGAAATGGACGCTAGTATCATGAATGGTAAAGATTTAATGGCTGGAGCGGTTGCAGGTGTAACGAATATTAAAAACCCAATTAGTTTAGCAAAAGCAGTTATGGAGAAATCTGAACATGTTTTTTTAACTGGTTCTGGTGTTCTAGAATTTGCTGAAAAAATTGGGGCAGAAAAAGCAGATGATGAATATTTCTTTGTTCAAATGAGAAAAAATCAATTGGATCAAGCGAAAGAAAGTGATGGTGTTTTTTTAGATCATACCGAAGATAAATTCGAAAATGGTGAAAAGAAATTTGGCACTGTAGGTTGTGTTGCATTAGATATTCATGGAGATATAGCTGCCGGAACAAGCACAGGAGGAATGACAAATAAAAAATATGGTAGAGTTGGTGATAGCTCTGTCATCGGTGCGGGAACATACGCAAATAATAATACTTGTGCTATAAGCTGCACAGGTCATGGAGAATTCTTCATTCGTTCAGTTGTTGCATACGACGTTTCCTGTTTAATGGAATATAAAGGACTTTCTTTAAAAGAAGCGTGCGATATTGTAGTAATGGACAAATTAGTGAAAATTGGAGGTGAAGGAGGATTAATAGCTATCGATAAAGAAGGTAATATCGAATTACCTTTTAATTCAGAAGGTATGTATAGAGCTAAAAAATCTTCAGAAAGTGAAATTTTTATAGGTATTTATAAATAAACATTCTAATTCAAAAAATTAAAAAACCCGATTCACTTAAAATGAATCGGGTTTTTAATTTTATAAAATTTCAGCTTTTTTTTAAAAAATCAACTCAAAAAAGTTTTCAAACAAAGCTAAAAAGACTAATATTAAACTGCCAAATCAGTAGGATGAGGAATAGTTAACTTCTTAGTTTTTAGATCAAAATGACATCCTAAAGCCATAACATGAACCGTTAAATTTTCAATTGAAACAGGTTCACCCATAGCAACATCCGTTAAACTTGTATCCCTCATATTTGTACCATCTACCAAGATTACCAATCCAGATCCAATCGCTTCTAAATCAGTCCCATTCTTGATCAATAAACCTGTATCTTCACCCAATCCAATACCTAAATTAATTGGATTACTTGCACAAGCGTACAATAATCGTCCAATTCGTCCACGTTGTACGAAATGCGTATCTATAATTACGTTATTTATAAAACCTAGTCCACCCGTAATTTTAACTTCCCCTTTTAATAAAGCTTCATGAGAACTTCCTTGGTAAATCATATTATTTGAACTAGCAGCAGCTCCTGCAGATGTTCCTGAAATTATAAATTCTTCATTTTGATATTTTTCCAATAACAAATGATGAAAAGTTGTACCACCAAAAATAGAAGTCAAACGTAATTGATCACCACCAGTAAAAACAACAACATCCGCTTTTCTTAAACGCTCAACAAATTCAGATGAATTTGCTTCTTCACGGGTTTTTATATTTAAAACGCCAACATTTAAAACATCTAATTGAGCAAAAGCCTTTATATATTCTTCACCAACTTCTTCAGGAATCATTGAAGCAGTAGTAATAATCTCAACTTGAGATAGACTATTTTTTAAAGATTCAGTAGTGATTCTTTTTAAAATTCCTTTCTCAAAAAACTTTAAATTTCGTTGTAAATCATCCGTACTCTCAGAAAAACTACCTCTGTCAACTGACCCACCTATAACAATTAATTTTCCCTTTGGATTATTCATTTTATCAAAATTATTAAAACAAATTTAGTCGTATCACATTAAGGTTTTTGAACATTGTATTTCAATTATGAATTATTTATTAACAATTTCGTTTGTAAATTCAAACCTTTAAACCTATATTCATAAAATATTGAAAAAAATAATTGCATATATTGGTATAAATAAATCTATATAAATATGAAAATCGTTGAAATAAAAATTCTCAGAGGTCCTAACTATTGGTCTAATTATAGAAATAAATTAATAGCTATGAAGTTAGATTTGGAAGAGTTAGAAGAGCTTCCAACAAATAAAATTGACGGTTTTAAAGAACGTTTAGTCAAATTACTACCTAGTATGTTATCTCATCGTTGTTCAAGAGGTAATGAAGGTGGATTTTTTGAACGGGTTGAAGAAGGCACTTGGATGGGACATGTAATTGAACATATTGCATTAGAAATTCAGACATTAGCAGGAATGGAGTGTGGCTTCGGAAGAACTAGAGGCACAGGACAACCAGGTGTATATAACGTAGTTTTTTCATATACCGAGGAAAACGTAGGTATATATGCCGCGAAAGCATCTGTAAAAATTGCTGAAGCGATAATTTCTGGAGAACAATATGACTTAGAATTAGATATAAAAACGATGCGTGAAATGCGTGAAAAAGATCGTTTTGGACCTAGTACAGGAAGTATTGTTGACGAAGCTGTTGCAAGAAACATACCTTTTATCCGTTTAAATAACCAATCTTTAGTTCAACTAGGTTATGGTAAAAATCAGGTTCGTTTTAGAGCTACGATGACGGATAAAACTAGTTCAATTGCAGTTGATTTGGCAGGAAATAAAGATGAAACTAAAAGAATGCTTCAAGATGCTGCTATTCCAGTTGCTCAAGGAATGTGTATCAGTCAGGAAGAAGAAGTTGATGTTGTAATTAAAAAAGTAGGTTTCCCATTAGTTTTCAAGCCTTTAGATGGAAATCATGGGAAAGGAGCTTCAATAAATGTTAGAACAATTGAAGAAGCGCGCGCTGCTTATGAACATGCGAAAAAATATTCTCGAAGAATTATTGTAGAAAAATTTATTTCTGGATTTGACTTTAGAATTCTTGTTATTAATCATCGTTTTACTGCAGCAGCTTTGCGTGAACCTGCACATATTATTGGTGACGGAATTTCAACAATTCAACAATTGATAGATATTGAAAACAAAGATTCTAGAAGAGGTTATGGCCATGAAAACGTTTTAACTGAAATTAGTATTGATAAAGAAACAAACGACGAACTTGCGAAAAAGAAATACAACCTTGAAACAATCTTAACAAAAGATGAAAAATGCTATTTAAAAGGAACCGCAAATCTAAGTACTGGAGGAACGTCAACTGATATAACAGATATTGTTCACCCCCACAACATTTTCATCTTTGAACGTATTTCGAGAATTATTGGTTTAGACATCTGCGGAATTGATATTATGGCTTCTAATCTTACTGAACCACTAGAAGTTACTGGCGGTGTTGTATTAGAAGTAAATGCAGCGCCAGGTTTTAGAATGCATTTAGCACCAGCAAATGGATTACCTAGAAATGTAGCTGCACCTGTTATAGATATGCTTTATCCTCCAGGTAAATCTTGTACAATTCCAATAATTGCAGTTACTGGTACCAATGGTAAAACAACAACAACTCGATTAATTTCTCACATAGTAAAAAATAATGGGTTTAGGGTTGGATTCACTACTTCTGATGGTATTTATGTACAAAATACAATGCTAACAAAAGGAGATACAACAGGACCTGTAAGTGCTGAGTTTATATTAAAAGACCCCACAGTAGAATTTGCAGTTTTAGAAACGGCGCGTGGAGGAATTTTACGATCTGGTTTAGGATTTAATAAATGTGACGTTGCCGTTATTACAAATATTCAAGAAGACCACATGGGCCTTTCCGACATTAATACACTCAGCGATATGGCAAAAGTAAAAGGTGTCGTTGCTCGATCAGTAAAAAGAGATGGATATGCCGTTTTAAATGCTGATAATGAGCATTGTGTTGGTATTTCGAAGACATTGGATTGTAAAATTGCTTACTTTAGTATAAATGAAAATAATCCTGTAATTGTAGAGCATTGTAAAAAAGGTGGAATAGCTGCAATCTATGAAAATGGATATATCACAATTAAAAAAGGAGACTGGAAATTTAGAGTAGATAAAGCTTCTCATGTTCCTCTAACATTTGGAGGAAAAGTAACTTTCATGATTTACAATGTTTTAGCAGCAACGCTAGCTTCTTATGTTTATGGATTTACAATCGAAGATATAAAAGGAAGTTTAGAGACTTTTATTCCATCTGCCGGACAAACTCCTGGAAGAATGAATATTTTTGATTTCAAAGACCATCGAGTAATGATAGATTTTGCTCATAATACAGATGGTTTTATTGGTATAAAAGAATTTTTAACTACGATAGATTCACCTTTTAAAATAGGTATTATTACAGGAACAGGGGACCGAAGAGATGATGACATTCGAAATATGGGAAGATTATCTGCACAAATGTTTGACCACATTATCATTCGTCAAGATAAATATTTGAGAGGTCGCTTACCTGATGATATAGTTGCATTATTAGTCGAAGGAATTTTAGAAGTAAATCCAACTCAATCATACGAATATATCCCTGTTGAAATTGAAGCTTTAAAACATGCTTTATCAATGGCTGAAAAAGGAACTTTTATTACTGCATTAAGTGATGTAATTGATAACGCTATTGAGGTAGTTCAGTCGTATTTAGATGCTGAAAGAGAAGGGTTAAATGTTTAACGTTAAATTAAATACATACTTAAAATCTACTCATATTAACAGTAAAAAACAGGTTTTTTACGCCTTGTTTTTTACTGTTTTTACCATTATAGCACTTTCTATAGATTCAATTTCGTTTTCTAGAAATTATTTCGATGGAAGGATTATCACAAATATATTTGCAATTATCTATTTCACATTAATTTTCAATGTTTCTGATCAGAAATTAAAAAAATTAATGATAATTATGGTAGTCCTCTCTTATATAGGTGAACTAATCTTTTGTAAATTATTGGGTATGTATAACTATCGAACAGAAACCATTCCATTATATGTTCCATTTGGACATTCCATTGTTTATGCATCAGGTGTTATTTATTCAAAAACAAATTGGGCTAAGAAAAATGAAATCTTTCTGAAAAAAGCATTCTTAATATTCTTTGTTTTACTTTTTACTTCTGTAGGTTTTTTTCTAAATGATGTTTTTTCACTATTATTTGGAAGTCTTTTTTTCTTGATACTTAAGAGAAAGAAATGGGATAACATGTACAGTTTTATAGCTTTGTGCGTAATCTTCATTGAGTTAGTTGGAACATACTTCCAATGCTGGACCTGGATTCCTAAAATATTCACAACTATTCCTGCTGCAAATCCTCCAATGGGGGCAATTTTTTTTTACGCCGGGGGAGATGTTCTTTTAGTGAAAATTGCTTCTTTTTGGAAATCAGAAAATAATATAAAATAAGTCTATATTTGTACTAAATACAGCATTTGTTCGTTAACAAAATATGAAATATTTTATTGTTTTTATTCTTATTAACACTTTCATTCTTCCAGCTTTTGGGAAGGAAGAAAGCAAAGTATTAAAAGACAACAGATCTGTCTTGTTTTCAACTCCTTCAAAATCTATTTCGACTGAGATCACTTGTATTCAAACAGCAGTAAATGGGGATGTTACAATCTCTTGGACGCAGGCGGCAGATCCTACAAATTCATTTACAGAATATCAAATTCACACATCTCAAAATGGACTAATAGCAACTATTAACTCGATAAATACTCTTTCATATACACACGTAGGAGTTACTCAAAAATTTGATTATTTTATTACAGTTGTTTCTACTCTAGATGGAAGTTCAAGTACAGAAGTAATCTCAAATATTTTTTTATCCGTTAATAATCCATCAGATGGAACAGCAATTTTAACTTGGAATAATCCTTTAACAAATATAGGTCCTAATATGGTCGCGTATGTTAAAATATATCAGGAATACCCAGCAGGTGTTTGGTCTGTCAGAGATAGTGTTTTGTATGGTGTTACTTTTTACAAAGACACAATTGATATTTGCCAAGCTTTTATTAATTATAAGATAGTTGTACCCAATCAGCCCTGTGATTTTACTTCTAATAGCGCTGGAGATAACTTTAAAGATATTACGACTCCTGATATACCAAAAATATCTCAAGTTTCTATTGACACATTAACAAATAATGTAGTAATTTCTTGGAATATTAACCATCAAAAAGATACACAAGGATACCTCGTATATATGCTAGACGGTTTAGGTATTCCTTCACAAATCGCTTCAATACCAGGAAGGTTAAACACAATGTTTTCCTATAGTCCTAATTTGAACGATGGTCCATTTACATATTCAATTTCAGCTTTTGATGCTTGTCCAACATCGGCCTCAGCACTTAGTTTTCAAACATCTGCGAAAGCTGAAGTTCAAACAACTATGAAGTCAAGCTCTTCCTTAAACATTTGTAATAAAGACGTTACGATATCTTGGACAGAATATAAAGGTTGGCCGGCTATTTCAAATTACGAAGTTTGGGGACACATAATTGGTCAAGCATGGAAAAGTTTTGGTAGCACAAGTTTACTTGAATTTCATGTAACAGGTGAATCACTTCAAGAGTATTGTTTTGCGATTAAAGCATTATCAACTGATGGACGGGAAGCATTTTCAAATAGAACATGTCTAAAAATAATTTCCCCTACCCCTCCTGCGTTTAATTATATAAAAACAGCAACCATAAATAATGATAAAGTTGAATTACATCTTTATATCGAAGTCGGAACAGGTGTAAAAGAAATCATGTTTCAAAGATTAAATAAAGAAAATGTATTTGAAGAAATTGGGCGGTTACCTGTTACAAATTCCGAAATACTTTTTATAGATTCTACAATATTTATTAACAAAGAATCTTATACATACAGAGCAATTGTAATTGATAGTTGTGGCAATCTAGGAATGATTTCAAATACTGCTAAAACAATTTTACTCTCCATTCAAACAGACGATCTAGCAATGAAACATTACTTAAATTGGACGAAATATGAACAATTTAATGGTTCTACACTTGAATATAAAATTTATAGAGGATTGGATGGTATTTTTTCGAAAGACCCTTTAATTACTTTATCAAACTCACAACATTATTTTGAAGATGAGATTTCAAAAATAGATTACAAAGGAAAAGCGTGTTATTACATTGAAGCAATTGAAGGAGATAACATTTATGGAACCAGAGAATCTAGTATATCTAACACTAGTTGTTCAATCCTAAAACCTATTATTTACTTACCAAATTCGTTTACTCCAAATGGAGACAAAATAAATGATTTATTTTTACCAATCGTCTCATTAATAGATGTTTCAAATTATAAATTTACAATTTTCAATCTTTGGGAGCACCCAATTTTTGAATCTTCCGATCCAGAACAAGGATGGACCGGAACAACCTCATCTGGAAAAATTGCTGAGCCGGGAACATATGTTTACCTTTTAAAGGTTACAGATGGTAATAATATTGAAATAATTAAACGGGGACACATAAACTTAATAAAGTGAAAAAAATTCTCATTATTCAAACTGCATTTTTAGGGGATGTAATTCTAGCAACTCCAGTTATTTCCGAATTAAAAAGAATTTTTCCAAATTCTGAGATAGATTTTCTTGTTCGAAAAGGAAATGAAAGTCTTTTGAATAATAATCCTCACTTACAAAAAGTTTTTATACTAAATAAATCAGAAGGGAAATTTAAATCAATCTTTCATCTAATTAAACAATTAAATAAAGAAAAATACGAACTAATTATAAACCTACATCGATTTGGGAGCTCGGGGCTAATTACAACATTTACAAAAGCATCTCAAAAATTTGGATTTAAAAAGAATCCTTTTTCATTTTTTTTCACTAAAACATTTGATCATACAATAGGAAATGGGCAACATGAAGTTGAAAGAAATCTTTCTATTATAAAAGAATTTGGAGCTGTCACTAAAAAACGTCCAGAACTTTATCCGTCCGAAGAAGATTTCAGTATTGTATCTCAAATAATACAATCTCCATTTTATTGCATAGCACCAGCATCTGTTTGGCATACAAAACAATTACCAATTGAAAAATGGATAGAATTAATTAACCATTACAATCAAATTGGAACAGTATATATTCTAGGAGGAAAAGGTGATCAGGAACTTTGTGAAGATATCATTTCTAAAACGATTTCAAAAACAAGTATAAATTTAGCAGGTCAATTGAACTTATTAGAATCTGCGGCTTTAATGTCTAAAGCAAAAAGAAACTTTGTAAATGATTCTGGCCCTTTACATATTGCATCTGCTATGAATGCTCCTGTAACAGCTTTCTTTTGTTCAACAGTAACTAGTTTTGGATTTGGACCTTTATCGGAAGATTTTATTATCCGAGAAGTTCAAGATTTAGATTGTCGACCGTGTGGATTACATGGGCATAAAACTTGTCCTAAAGGTCACTACAAATGTGGTAATAATATTCATTTGGCCCTAGACCCAAATGAAGCCTGAGACAATAAATAATCATACAATATTAATCTCACCGTTAAATTGGGGAATGGGACATGTTGCAAGATGTATTCCTTTGATTCACCAATTCTTACTTCAAAACAATAGAGTTATTGTTGCTTGTGATGAAGATCAAAAAAAAATATTTCACAATTATTTTCCAGAAATAGAATACGAAAATCATAAAGGGTATCCATTTAAATTTAATGGCAAAGGGAATTTTGGAAGCGATCTTTTTAAAAGTGGATTCAAATTAATTAAAAGATTAAAACTTGAAAAAATAGAAGTTAGAAATATTGTAGAAAAATACAATGTTGACATAGTTATTTCTGATCATAGGTATGGTTTTTTTACAAAAAAATGTAAATCAATATTTATTACCCACCAAATAAATTTACCAGTTTCATGGCATTCAAAAGTTATTGATAGAATACATAAAAAATTAATTCAAGCATTCGATATAATTTGGATTCTTGATACACCGGATTCAAAATTTGCAGGGAAATTAAGTGTAAATAATATTTTTAAAAATGCTGAATTTATAGGCCCTAGATCTAGATTTTCAATCTATAAAAAAGAAGAAAAAATCTATCGTACTGTTGTAGTAATAAGTGGCCCTAATCCATATTCACATCAGTTTTTTGAACAACAATTAATACTAGCTCAGAAAATTTCTTCTAAAACAATTTTCATTGTTCCAAAACAATTTTCAATAAAAAATAATGTAGAGCAAATAGAAATAATAGAGTCTATTGACTGGAAAAAATCAGATTACATATTATTAAGAGCTCAGAAAATCATTTCAAGATCAGGATATTCTACAATTATGGATTTAGAATTTTTAAAAACTGAAAACGAGTTATTTCCAACGAAAGGGCAAAAAGAACAAGAGTATTTATATGAATTATTTGAAAAATAAAATTGTTATTCATTTTTTTCCTTCTGAAAAACTTCTAAATATCTTAAAACTTGATCATTACCTACTTGATTAAAATCGTAATAAAACTGACCTACTCCATAAAAAATATTTGGTTCTAAAATACAAAATACTTCGTCTGTTATCTTTTGGATTCGTTTTAAGGAGTCTTTTGACGCAACTGGTATTGCAACGATTATTTTTGCTGGTGAGCTTCTTCTTACTGATTGAATAGTAGCCAACATTGTGCTTCCTGTTGCGATTCCGTCATCAACAATTATAACAATTTTATCTTTTAAATCTGTAGGTTTTTCATCTCCCATAAACAATTTATATCTCTCTTCTAAATCTTTTTGAATTCGAATTACCTCTTTTTTTATATATTCTTGAGGCACATCTTTTACATCATTATTTAAAATCACTCCATGCATCGAAACAGAGCCTATTGCAAACTCTGAATTTAATGGGTGACCAATTTTTTTTGAAAGGACAATTTCCAAGGGTAAACCTAATTCCTTAGCTACTACATAACCAACTGGAACACCTCCCCTTGGAATGGCTAATACAATTCCATTTACTTTTTGATATTTTTTTAACACAAGCGATAACTGTAAACCAGCATCTAATCTATCTGTAAACATATTTAAAACTTTTTAGTTTATTCAATTGGCTAAATATTTACTAAACCAATCTCCTGCAATTGACGCAACAATATTCAACGCTCCAGGTTCTTCAAAAAGATGACTTGCACCTGGTATAATTCTAATTTCTTTATCACATTTTAAAACATCGAAAACCTTCTTATTTAAAACAAGTACTTCAAAATCCTTTGCGCCAACTATAAATAATGTTGGCACATTTAAATTTTTAGCAATATCTATAACTAAATCAGGCCTTCCACCTCTTAACACAATTGAATCAATAATATTTGGTAATAAAACTGCTGCTTTTATAGCAGATGCAGCTCCTGTACTTGCTCCAAAATATCCAAATTTAAATCCTGAACAAATAGGATGATTAAACATGAATTTTGTAACTCTAGCGAGTCTTTCATATAATAATTCTATGTCAAACCTATTACTGAAAACTTGATCTTCCTCTTCTGTTAAAAGATCAAAAAGAAATGTACTAATATTTTTTTTGTGAAGTTCTTTTGCAACATAATTATTCCTAGAACTAAACCTACTACTTCCACTGCCATGAGAAAATATAACCAATTCACGGGAATCTTCCGGAATTATTAACTCACCACTTAATTCATTATCACCGATAGGAATTTGAATAATTTTCGATAATGTTCTTTCTCTTATCATTTTTAAAACTATTAATGAAATATTTATCCAAAACTATTCATTAATAAAGTTTTAATAAAAAATGTCAATCAAGCTAAGGTATGATGTTTTTCAATTTAATCTATAGATGAATCATCAATGGAAGCTAAAGTGTATGATTTTTTTAGAAAAACACGAGATATTTAGTTTCCAAGTGTACAACACAAAAAATATAATTCTTTTATTTTTATTAATAAAAATAACTACTTTAAACCTTAACATATCTCTCCTGACGGACATCAAATACCAGAAACTTTCCTCTTTGGAGTGTAAAAAAAACACCTCCAAATTTACGTTTGGAGGTGTTTTTTTTATTTTATCAATTTCATTTCATCAACCAAATGTTTGGCTCCTGAGTATTTATCCATTACCCAAAGTACATATCTAATATCTACAACCACATTCCTACAACGAGATGGGTCAAACATATAATCACTCATAGTACTTTCCCATGTTCGATCAAAATTCAACCCCATCAAATATCCATTTGCATCCAAAACTGGTGAGCCAGAATTACCTCCAGTAGTATGATTCGACCCTGTAAAACAAACCCATAATTCTCCATCTTGACCATATTCCCCAAAATCTTTTTTAGTATACATTTCTAATAATCCTGGTAATAATTCAAAATCAGGATTTCCTGAATTGTATTTTTGAAGTATACCCTTTGTAGTAGTATGCTCTGTATATGTCATTCCATCTGCAGGAGCTGATCCTTCCAATTTACCATATGTAATTCTCAAAGTACTATTTGCATCTGGCCATTGAGGTTCATCGGGAAACATGACTCTTTTACCTTCGATATATAATTTTAACAAATCATTCATATTAGCATTATAAGCTCTAGATTTTGGAAGAATATTTTCTTGAAAATAAGTCATTGTAGTATTCCAATGACTAAAACCAGGATCTTTTGCTAATTTTTTAAGAGACTTTTCTTTAAATTTTGATAAAAAATCAAGATAACGCTCTTTATTAGTAAGAATTGACTTAGAATAAATTAATTTTGAAAGCTCTTTAGCAGAAATAACATTCCCCGAAATTACCGAACTTTGTTTCATATATTCCTCCGTCAATAATTCGAAAATTTTCTCATCTACTTCAGCATCGTAATTTTTAAAAAATCCTTCTGCCCCTTTTTTTAATAATTCAAGTTTTTTAGTTAATTCATTTTTTTCTACTAACTGTTTATAATCAACAAAAAGTGTATTAATCGATTCAGCCAAATCAAAAACTTCAGGCCCTATATATAAATATTCTACTCCCATTGAAGACTGAAAATCAGAAAGGCTATTTTCTGTAACCAAGGTATTCATAGACTCAACTAAAGCACCATATTTAATTTTCCATTCAGGATTTGAATTCGCCTTATCTATATAAATTTTTTCGTATCTTTTTTTAACATCAACAGCTCCCAATTCCTTTAATCCACCAACTTGACCTATCCATTTTTTATACGCATTAGCAATACTAGCTTGTTTTGCAGAGTACTTAATCCGAACTTCATCTGATGCACGCATAGCAGCATTTATTACAGACAAAGATTTTTCTCTCATTAGTATTCGAGCAGGACGCTCTTTTTCTACTATATATTTAATTTGAGAAGAAACCAAATGTTGCTCCGTTAATCCTGGGAAACCATAAACCATTGTAAAATCACCTACTTTACGTCCACCAAAAGAAATTGGTAAAAAGTGTAATGGTACATAAGGAACATTGTCTTTTGAATATTCTGCAGGTTTATTATCTTTTCCAGCATAAATTCTAAATACAGAAAAATCACCCGTATGCCTTGGCCAAACCCAGTTATCAGTATCTCCTCCAAATTTCCCTATAGAATTAGGAGGTGTACCAACCAATCGTACATCTCTAAAAATTTCTTTAACTATCAAATAATAATCATTACCATAATTAAACGGTTTAATTTCTGCCTCGTAATGATTCCCAATTTTTGCATTTGCAATCAACTGAGTAATGTTTTTTTTGATTTTTGCTAAACGTGTTGCTATATCATCTGAAGTATTAACATCCCAAAAAACAGAAGCTGTAACATCATCAATACGAACCATTCTAGTAGCTGTAAGTCCTGAATTTTGTAATTCTTCAGAATTAGTTTTAGCCCAAAAACCATTTTTCAAATAGTCTTTCTCTAAAGAAGAATGAGATTGTATTTGAGAGTATCCACAATGATGGTTTGTTAATATAAGTCCCTGTCCTGAAACTAACTCCGCCGTACAACCTCCACCAAAATGAATAATAGCATCTTTAATACTAGAATTATTTACATCGTAAATATCATTTGCTGAGAGCTTCATACCCATAGCTTGCATTTCGGACTCGAAAGCCGTAATTACAGATGGCACTAACATTCCTTCTTCTGCAAATGAAACAGTAAAGAAAGAAGCAAGAATAAAAATTGATAAGAAGATTTTTTTGATCATTATTTTCGAATTTTGTTGTTCAAATATACCAATTTTTCCCTTACTTTAGCTTTCAAAAAAGAGAACAAATGGAGCAAATAAACTTTATTTTCAGATTAGGTGTTGTTTTTGCAATTTATGGATTCCTATGGGGAATACTACAATTAGGATACAATATAGTAAGATCTGGAGCAAAAAAAAGTATTTTTGAAGAGTATAGCTTGAAAATACTAAAATATTTTTTCCTAGTAGATGTTGTTTTTATTTTTGGTTTTGATTCTCAAATAAACATTAATCAACAAATAATAACAGCTTTAATTTTACTTACATATTTTATTAGTAAACTTCAAAATCAACAAAATAGATTAGCAATGTTTCAAATGGTAACAAACGGATTACCAAAGAAAGAAGAGAAATTTGATAAAAAGGCTGAAATAATAGTAATTGTATTTGCTATTTCTTTTTTTATCGTCTTTATGTTATTTCCTCAATATGCTCAAAATCCATTGTCGAATTGGTTTCATGATAGCATAATAGATATAGAAGACACTCCTATTTTCGGATTTATATTTAAAGTAATAGGTTTTATATTTATTTTTAATATGTTTTCAAAAATGTTAATAGGATTTTCTCAATTACTATCAGGAACACCTTTTAATAAAAAAACAACTATAAATAAAGAAACCAAGGAAAATAATAAATTTGATGATTTTGAAGAAATTGAATAGATGGTAAATTATTTTTTATCAAGCAATTTTAATATATCTTCCACTTGTTGAAGAACACCTTCTTTTTCATCATTATTTACGACATAAGTAGCAAATTTTATTTTCTCTTCATCAGACCACTGATTATTCATTCTTTCAAAAACTTGATTTTCAGAAATTAAATCTCGAGAAATAATTCTTTTTATTTTTAAATCAAGTGGAGATATAACTAAAATTGTAGCATCAAACTTGTTGTAACCTCCTGTTTCGAACAAGATTGCTGATTCGTTAAAAACAAATCTAGAATTTTGATTCTTTGCCCATTCATCAAACTTTAGACGTACTTGAGGGTGAACGATGGAATTTACTTTTAAGAGTAATTTTTTATCTGAAAATAGAATTTTACTTAAACGTAGCTTATCTAAGCTACCAGATGAATAAATTTCATTTCCGAAAATTAAAATTAATTCTTCTTTTATTTTTTGATTTGATTCTAAAAGTATTTTAGCTTCAATATCAGAATAAAAAACCGGGAACCCAAAACATTCAAGAATAGAACAAACAAGAGATTTACCCGAACCTATTCCACCAGTAATTCCAATCTTTTTCAATAAAAAAAATATTAAATCTCTTCTACTTCAATCATTTTAAAAGGAAGCTTTATTATAGCTTGGTAATCTTCTCCAGCTTCTTCCATATCTTCATCGTCTTGTTCAAAATACCAATTTACATGAACTTCTGTACCTTTTAAACAAATTCTTTCTAACTTTTTAAATAAATCTAATATACATTTTGAAGATGAAGTGTTAAAATATTCTAATTTAATATCAACAATCGTTTTATCTCTAGGACTAACCCCATATGTATCTATCCACTCATTTAATGGTTTATAAAATTCAACAGAATTTTCAGGTATTGAACGACCTTTTAATTCTAATATACCAGATTTATAGTCAAAACTTACAGCGGGTGTTTTTGCTGAGCCTTCACGTAGTATATTTTCCATATCCATATATTATAAAATTATATTATTAATCAATTTTAACATTTAAACTAAAAAAATTATGATTTTCATCTATTTTAAGAAATTCATATTCTAATTTATTACCTGATTTACGAGCAATGTCAATCATTCCTAAACCAGCAGTTCCTTTATTTGAAATGTTACCATTCCCTAAAACCTCCCTATAATATTCTCTTAAATTTTCTTTATCCATACTGTTAATTTTTATCAATCGTTCATTTAATAATTCTACATAAATGCTTTCGATATAATTTCCTGTTTGAATATAAAAACTTCCTTTATCATGAACAACCATTACTAAAGCGGACTTAGAACGAAGAGTGTTTCCATTTTCATCGTCTTCTTCAATATGATGATGTAAATTTTGAAGACATTCTACTAACACATTAAAAACCTTTTTTTTCGTTTTAGGAGATTCGTCTAAATCGATCATCTTGTTTTCCATAATGTCAAGTATAGCAGTTAAAAAATCAGCAGTTACAACCCCATTGAAAGAAAGAATAACTCTCTCTTGCTCCATGGTTTTATATAAACTGTAAATTTTCTTTAATGACATAATCAAATACCCTTTTAACAAATATACTGTTTTATTTTACAAACACAAACGTATCTAAATAAAATATGAAACTATTCAATATTAATGATTCATAGTAAAATACACTGTTTCAAAAACGTATATTTGTACGTATGGATAAAAAAGAATGGTTTGAGTCTTGGTTTGACACTACATACTATCACTCATTATATAAAAATAGAAACGATGAAGAGGCAAAATTATTCATCAATAAATTAGTGAGGTTATTAAAATTAAAACCAAAAACAATTGCCTTAGATCTCGCTTGTGGAAAGGGAAGACATTCTATAACTTTGAATGAATTAGGGATGAATGTTTTAGGTGTCGACTTGTCATTAAATAGTATTGATTATGCTAAAAAACATGAAAATGAGTTCTTAAAATTCGAAGTTCATGACATGAGACAGGAGATTAAAAATGTAAAATTCGATGTTGTTTTCAATCTATTTACAAGTTTTGGGTATTTTGATGACATGTCTGACAATAAAAAAGTTTTATCTTCTATTTCACAAATGCTGGTTGAAAAGGGAACTTTAATTTTAGACTTTATGAATAGTGTCAAAATTATTGAAAATCTGGTGGCAATAGAGAAAAAAATAGAGGATGAAATACAATTCAATATTAAAAGAGAATTTGATGGTAATCACATTTTTAAACATATTCAATTTGAAGCTAATGAACAAAGCTTTGAATTCACTGAAAGGGTCCAAGCTCTTAAAATTCAAGATTTCCAAAGCCTCTTAAATGATGCTGATTTTCAAATTATTCATACCTTTGGTGACTTCAATTTAAACCCTTTTGATGAAAAGTCATCAGATAGATTAATACTTATAGCAATTAAAAAATAATGGAACAAATTATTGTCATTTTAAGTTTATTTATCGCAGTTATATTAGGAGGTTTAATTGTGACCTATTTACACGCTACGAATAAACAAAAATTTATTAAATTGATGCTTTCATTCAGTGGGGGGTTTTTATTATCCATAGCATTTATACATTTTGTTCCTGAACTCTACGCTTCATCTACTAAAAATATTGGAATATATATACTAGTTGGTTTTTTAGTGCAACTTACACTTGAATTTTTTTCCGGCGGAATAGAACATGGGCATGTTCATGTTCATAAAGGTCAAAAAATGCCTTGGGGTTTATTTATTTCACTATCTATACATTCTTTTTTAGAGGGAATTCCATTGGGAAATCAGTACGTTGCGCATCAAGAAGAACTTATTCATCACCATGGCGACGGAAACTCATTATTGTTCGGAATTCTTTTTCACCAATTACCTGTAGCTGTTGCATTGATGACATTGTTAATGAACACAAATGTTTCTAAATTAAAAGCTTGGTCAATTTTAATAGCTTTTGGAATAATGACACCACTAGGTTTAATGTTAGGTCTATTCTCTTCAAGCGCTGCTCATTTTATAAACTTCAATATGATTCTCGCTATAGTTGTAGGAATGTTTCTACATATTTCAACAACAATTATTTTTGAAACAAGTGAAAATCATAAGTTTAATATTTTAAAATTAACGAGTATTTTGATTGGGTGCGTATTGGCATTTCTTATTCATTAATGCATTTACTTTTTCTTTTGCATGATATTGATTTGATGCAACCCGTACTTTTTTCGATGATATAAAACATTTTTACTCGCTCTCGACTGTAAGTAATAACATATCTTGGGGCCAAGTTTACTGTAATACTTAGAACCAACTGGAGTTTCATTGAATACAGCAGCATAAAAACAACAAGCAGCCAAATAAGAGCCTTTTAAACTTGGATGCGCTCCATCTTTGACATACAATATCACTTCTTCTCTTTTTTTTCTAACATCTTTCCAAGCCATTCCAACTGGAACTACTCCAATGTCGAACTCTTTGTATAATTCAAGATATCTTTTCTGAATCAAGTTAGACATTTTCTCATAAGTATTAACCTCATCAATAGGTTTAAATCCATTACGATAGCCCCAAGTCATGTAAAACAACATTTTTGTTGATGGATTATTCACTTGAACAGCTTTGATTATTTTTTCTAAAGCTG
>CALPSU020000007.1 GCA_943326315.2 Chryseobacterium gleum | reverse complement strand
ATTTATCCTTAAAATGGGGAAACCTTAAAATAACTGGTGATCACATAATTTCTTTTAAACAAGGAATTGTCGCTTTTGACCAATCTTCAATCACACAAGAAAACAACAAGACTGTTTTAGAAATATCTTATAAAAACGGTCTCCACAGCATTAAAACGGATATTATATATCCATATGTAACAAGTGTAAAAATAAACAATAACACAATTCCTGTAAATCATTTCGAAACGATCAATTACGATTTGGTTTTTAGTAATGGGAAAACAACCTATCATTCTAATAGTCTTTTTGCTGATTATAATTTAATAAATACTTCTCAATCAGAAATCACAAAATTAAATGACCAATTTATGATTCAATTAAATGAACCTGCACCATTTGAAACAGTCAAATTGAGTTTCAAGAACAAACTAACAGGAAAAGAACTAGGCGAAAAAACAATTCTTATTGGTTATGAAACAACTTGTCGTCTTGAATATCAAGGGTTAGATGGATTAAATGGATCACATGGAAAAGATGGTGTGAAAATCTCAGAAAGTGGTAGTTTTGGATACAATGGTCAAAACGGCACTTCTGGCAATAATGTGAGGGTTTTCGCTAAAATAAATACTACAAATTCAAAAAAATATTTAATCCTACAAGTTTTTTCTTCTAACGGAAAACATCAAACCGAAATATTACTTTATAATGGCCAACCAATAATCATCAATACCAACGGAGGGCGAGGTGGAAATGGCGGAAATGGGGGAAATGGCATGAGAGGATTAATTGACAAAACAAAACAAATAAATTCTCCAAATGGAGGAAATGGAGGAAATGCTGGAAACGCAGGTTATGGTGGTGATGCAGGAAATATATACTTTGTTTTTCTTAACTCAACTGAAAATATGCTTTCATTTTTCTCAACTAGTTCAATAGCAGGATCAGCAGGAAATCCAGGGAATCCAGGAACTGGTGGTAAGGGAGATTACACCGATGCTTCTAATCTAATAAAAATGCAGAATTCAAGAGATGGAAGGCAAGGATATATAGGTAATAAAGGTATAAATGGAAAAAACAAAATTGCAAGTAATCCATTAATAATTTCGGATGAAGAATGGACAGCTTTATTAAAAAAACATTTGTCAGAAGGATTTATAAACTAGATTTTATTTCTAATCTAGTCATGAATCAAAAATAACTATATTTGAACAGCTTTATAATTACTAAAAAATGGCAATACCAAAAAAAGAATTAGAATTCAATCAGAATGATGATTTAATGCGTCTTAAAATCTCTACTTTAGAAAGAGAATTAGCTAAAATCTACGAAGGAGGTGGAAAAAAAAGAATTGATAAACTTCATGAAAGTGGAAAATTAACTGCTCGTGAACGAATTGAACTTTTATTAGACCCAAATACGGAACAATTAGAAATCGGCGCTTTAGCAGGTTACGGAATGTACGAAGAACACGGTGGTTGTCCTTCTGGAGGTGTTGTTGTTGTTATTGGTTATGTTTCAGGAAAACAATGTATTGTTGTTGCAAATGATGCAACTGTTAAAGCCGGAGCTTGGTTTCCAATCACAGCTAAAAAGAATTTAAGAGCACAAGAAATTTCAATGGAAAATAATTTACCGATTATCTATTTAGTAGATTCTGCAGGTGTTTATTTACCAATGCAAGATGAAATATTCCCAGACAAGGAACATTTTGGTAGAATTTTTAGAAATAATGCTCAAATGAATTCAATGGGAATTGTTCAGATAGCAGCAGTAATGGGAAGTTGTGTTGCTGGTGGAGCATATTTACCAATTATGTCAAGCGAATCATTAATCGTTAATAAAACTGGTACAATTTTCCTTGCAGGCTCATACTTAGTAAAAGCAGCAATTGGCGAAACAATAGACAATGAAACTTTAGGAGGATCTATTACGCATACAGAAGTTTCTGGAGTTTGTGATTATAAATCAGAAAATGATCAAGAATGCCTGAAAACAATACGAAGTTTAATGGATAAAATTGGTCATTCAGAAAGTGCCGGATTCGATAAAAAACCTGCCTCTTTGCCTAAATTTGATCTTAAAAAAGTATACGGTATTTTACCTAGTGAGCGAGCTAAACCATATAGTATGCATGAATTAATCAATTGTATTGTTGATGATTCAGAAATTACGGAATACAAAGCAGATTATGGAAAATCAATTGTTTGTGCTTTTGCGAGAGTAGATGGTTGGGCAGTTGGAATTGTTGCAAATCAAAGAGAAGTTGTAAAAAATGGAAAAGGTGAAATGCAATTTGGAGGAGTAATTTATTCTGATTCGGCAGACAAAGCAGCGCGCTTTATAATGAATTGTAATCAAAAAAATATACCATTAGTTTTCTTGCAGGATGTTACTGGATTTATGGTCGGTTCAAAAAGCGAACATGGAGGAATTATAAAAGATGGAGCAAAATTAGTGAATGCAATGGCTAACTCAGTAGTTCCAAAATTCACAATTGTTATCGGTAATTCTTATGGCGCAGGAAATTATGCAATGTGCGGAAAAGCATACGACCCAAGATTAATTGTAGGTTGGCCAACTGCTGAGATTGCAGTAATGAGTGGTGCAGCAGCTGCTAAAGTTCTTCTACAAATAGAAGTTGCTTCTTTAAAAGCAAAGGGTGAAGAAATTACCCCAGAAAGAGAAAAAGAATTATTCGATCAAATTAAAAGTAGATACGATGAACAAACATCACCATACTATGCAGCTAGTAGAATTTGGATAGATGCAATCATTAATCCTGCAGATACAAGAAAAGTTATTTCCGTAGGTATTGAAATGGCAAATCATAAAAAAGCTGAAAAACAATTTAATGTTGGAGTTTTCCAAACATGATATATATATATATTATTATTAAATATATTTTTAAACACTTCGTTTATCAAACTCAATAGAAGATTATGCATTTAAACTGGCAAATAAAACCGTATAGCGAACTTTTAACTACTGAATTTCATGACATTATTGCTTTGAGATTAAAAGCATTTGTAGTTGAACAAAACTGCTGCTACCTTGACCTAGATGGAAAAGATAAAAAATGTTATCATTTAATTTGTAGAGATGGTCAAGGAAAAGTGGTTGCAACTGCACGAATTCTTCATCCAGGAACCTCATATCCAGAGGTATCTATCGGAAGAGTTGTTGTTGACGCATCTTTAAGAGGGAAAAATATTGGAAATGAATTAATGAAAAAATGTCTAGAATACATAGTCGATGAATTTGGCTCAGTTGCTATTCGTATTTCTGCACAAAAACATTTAGAAGAATTTTATAAAAAACATAATTTTTATTCAACAGGGAATGAATATTTAGAAGACAATATTCCTCATATTGAATTGTTATATACCCCAAAATAATTTATACGTATGAAAAATATCTCATTTATTCTAGGAACATTATTAGTTACATTGAGTAGCTGTTCGTCATTAAAAAAAGAATCAAAAATAAATACAGATCTTAATAAAAATGAAACTACAGGATTAAAAACAATCAACAAAGCATATTTAGACAAAAATATTCGACCGCAAGATGATTTCTTTACATACTCAAATGGAACATGGGTTAAAGAAAATCCGGTACCTCCTTCAGAATCTAGATGGGGAAGTTTTAATGAATTAGATATTTCTAATAAATTAAAATTAACAGCTATTCTAACTGAAGCGATGAATAATACTGATAAAAAAGGGAGTCAAAACCAATTATTAGGTGATTATTATTCTTCATTTATTTCTATGGACATTAGAGATAAAAAAGGAATTTCACCTATTCAATCTGAATTAGAAAAAATAACGAACCTTAAATCGAGACAAGAAATTGTATCAATTATTGCTGAATCTCATAAGTTAGGAGTAAATACATTCTTTGGCTTATTCGTTGAGCAAGATTTACAACATGTAACTAAACACATTACAAGTTTTAATCAAAATGGAATAGGATTACCAAATTGTGATTACTATTTAAAACCAGATAAAGCATCTATTCTTGATGCATATGAAAAACATATTACTTCCATTTTTGAATTATTAAAATACGACAACCAAAGTTCAGCATCTATGGCTAAATCTGTTGTGTCATTTGAAAAGAACTTAGCAAGTTCAATGATGAAACCTGCTGAATTAAGGATTCCTGAAAACACATATAATTTAATGTCAAAAGTCGAATTTGAAAAAAGTTTTGGACAATTTGATTTCGAAAGTTATTTGACACAAATTGGAAGTAATGACTTTGATTCAATAGTTGTAGGGCAACCAAAATATTTAGAAAAAATTGCATCCGTATTTGAAAAAACAGAAATTACCGATTGGAAAAACTATTTATTATGGTGTACTATTAATAACTATGCAGGTAATTTAGGTACTGAATTTATTGATTTAAATTTTAAATTTTACGGTACTGTTTTAAGCGGTAAAAAAGAAATGAAATCTCTTAATGATCGAGTTATTGATGAAATCACTGGAAATGAAATTGGAGAATTATTAGGTAAAGCATTTGTCGAAAAGCATTTTTCTCAAAAATCACAAGACAAAGTTAACTCAATGGTTGATAATCTTTTAGCATCTTTCAAGGATAGAATAAATTCATTAGATTGGATGACAGTTGAAACTAAATCTCAGGCATTAAATAAACTAAATTCAATCGGTCGAAAATTAGGATTCCCAAGTAAATGGGAAGATTTTAGTATTCTTAATTTCTCTCGTGAAAATTACATTGAAAATATCAAAGAAATAAATCGCTTTGCCCATAAAAAAAACATGGATGAATTGTATAAAAAAGTAGATAAATCAAAATGGGAAATGCCTGCACATAAAATCAATGCATATTACCACCCTCTGATGAATGAAATTGCATTTCCAGCTGGAATTATGCAACCTCCATTTTTTGATGAAAATTCTGAAGATGCAATTAATTATGGCTCTATTGGAACTGTAATTGGTCATGAATTCACGCACGGATTTGACGATACAGGTTCAAAATTTGGGGCTGATGGATCCTTTAAAAACTGGTGGACAGATGCTGATTCAAAATTATTTGAAGAAAGAACTTCGCTTCTAGGAGAAACATTTTCTACATTTTGTCCTATTGAAGGACACTGTATAAACCCAGAATTAACAATGGGTGAAAATATTGCTGATTTAGGAGGAGTAACACTTTCGTATTATGCATATACTTTAACAGATGAATTTAAATCTGGTAAAATAATAGAGGGATATACTCCAGCTCAACGATTCTTTATCGCTTATGCACAATTATGGAAAATAAATTATACGGAAGCTGAAATGAAAAACAGAATTGCTAATGACCCACATTCACCAGGAATGTATCGGGTAAATGGTCCTTTAAAAAACAGTTCTGAATTTTTTAATGCCTTCAATATTAAAGAAGGAGATAAGATGAGAAATCCAGTAAATAAAATTGCTAAAATCTGGTAATTTAACTTAGAAAATAAAACTAATTGGGGGGCATATTGTCCTCCTTTTTAGTTTTATTTTTAAATTCTTTTTCAAAAGGTTTAGTTCCAAATTTAAAACCAATCCCCATTACAATATATCCTGGTAAATAATTTTTTATCGTAAATGGATTTTTTTCATACCCAGTCTTAAGTGAAACAGTTAATCTTTTAAAATTTAAACCTGTTACTATACCAATTTTAAAAGCATCATAAGGAGGAGTTGAATAGTGATTTTTCGGTTTAGTTCCATCTGGATTTAAGAAGTTTGGTGCATATCTAGTATATCTAAATGCAATTAATTCGTATTTACAATCTAAAGCAAGTGTGTATTTATCTAGATACAAGCCTGGGTTAACTGTGAATTCTGCAGTAATATCAGTGATTTTTTTTACAAAATCTCCCCTAGAAATAGAGGATGTTGCAAACATAAACGGAATTCTATATTTATTTTTAGAATACAAATCCATTTAAAAACCCTTTCTCAAAACATGTCTTGTAAAAAAATGTTCTGAAACATGTAAGGATAGATCAAATATTCCAATAACTTCTCTTTTAATTAAACGTACGTAATCTCTCTTTCCAATACCTATCAATACTCCAGGGAAAGCACCATTGTAGCCGACACTTAAATATGCCAAATTCCTATAATCTTTTATATCAAAAAGCACTTGTGATCTGAGCGAAAAAAAACTTGAAGTAAAAATTAAACAAAAAATTAAACGAATGAAATTTATCTTCAAATTTTGAAAATATAGATTGATATATTTAGTTAAGTTTTTCAAATAGGATGTCTTAATCACCAAATATATGTAAAAAAATAAAATCTATTATTTTAATTTAGATAATAAATAGAATTTACATTATATTAATTTGTGATAAAAATCATTTAATAAGCTAAAATGGGTCAATACTTTTGTATTCAATGTAATTTTAAATGAAAAGCAAAAGTATATTAATTCAAAAATACAACGTTCCTGGTCCTAGATATACTTCTTACCCTACCGTACCTTTTTGGAAAAATAATGAATTATCTCAAAATGAATGGATTGATTCTATTCATAAAAATAGGGTTTTATTCAATTCAGCTGAAATCAGTTTATACATTCATCTTCCTTTTTGTGAAAGCTTGTGTACATTTTGTGGGTGCCATAAAAGAATTACAAAAAATCATGCTGTTGAAAAACCATATATTGACACCGTTATAAAAGAATGGCAACTTTACATTTCAGCACTAAACTTTAAACCGGAAATAAAAGAATTGCATTTTGGAGGTGGTACTCCAACATTTTTTAAACCTTCTGAATTAAAAAGACTATTAGTTGCAATATTCGGTACTTCATCCGTTAATCCAGAAAAACACGAATTAAGCTTTGAAGCACACCCAAATAATACCACAGAAGAACATTTACAAACTTTATTCGATTTTGGATTCAGAAGATTAAGTCTTGGGATACAAGATTATAGTCCAATTGTTCAGAAAGCTATAAACAGAATTCAACCTTTTAAAAATGTTGAAATAGCGCATAATTTGGCAAAAAAAATTGGTTACACTTCAATAAGCCACGACTTGGTTTTTGGATTACCAAAACAATTTTTATCCGATATTGAATCAACAATAGAAAAAACCTTACTTCTAAAACCAGACAGAATTTCTCTGTATAGTTATGCCCATGTTCCATGGATAAAAGGAAATGGACAAAGAGGTTACGATGAAAATGATTTACCCAAAAATGAAGAAAAAAGAGAATTATATGAACACTCAAAAAAACTATTAGAAAATGCAGGATACATTGAAGTAGGGATGGATCATTTTGCTCTCGAGCACGATGACTTGACAAAAGCGATGCGTTCAAAATCACTTCATAGAAATTTCATGGGGTACACGACTAAATCAACACCTATGATGATTGGATTAGGAATGTCTTCTATTTCAGATAGTTGGTTTGGATTTGCTCAAAATGAAAAATCTGTAGAAGAGTACACTAGAATTGTAAATGAAGGTAAGATTCCCGTATATAGAGGCCATATACTAAGTGAAGTTGATCTTATAATACGAAAACATATTTTAGACTTAATGTGCCATTTCGAAACTAAAATTGAAGAAAAATCCATAATAAACAACTTATTCATCGATATAAAATCCCGCCTTACTGAAATGGTTCAAGACGGACTTGTTGAAATATCAGGAAATCATATTCAAATAACAGAAAAAGGGATTCCTTTTGTTCGAAATTGCTGTATGGCATTTGATCAGGATTTAAACAATAACATTAGTAAAGAAAAAATGTTTTCACAAACGATTTAAATTATTGATTATTCTGATGTAGGGATAGAGCATGCCCTATACCTATATCAGAATAATCAATAAATCTAAATAAAAAATATGAGCGAAAATTGTTATCACTGTGGGGACGATATTATCGGAAAAGGGTTTGTAATATTAGACAAAAAATTCTGTTGCAACGGCTGTAAAATGGTATACCAGTTATTGACTGAAAACAATATGGAAGCATTTTACACACTCGATAAAAAACCTGGCGTTAAGCCTTCAAATACTTCAATCAATAAATATTCCTTTCTTGAAGTAGATTCAATTCAATCTAAATTCATAGATTTTCAAGAAAAAAATACTGTTAAAATAACCTTATTTTTACCTCAAATCCATTGTTCATCCTGCATTTATTTACTTGAAAATGCTTCTAAAATTGAAACTTCTATTTTATCATGTCAAGTTAATTTCACAAAAAGAGAAGCAATTATCTGTTACGATAATTCTAAAATAAAATTATCTGAATTAGCCCAATTTTTAGATAAAATTGGATATGCTCCAAATTTTGGAAATAGAAATGAGACAGAGAAAAAAATGGACAAACAGTTCATGTATAAACTTGGCATTGCAGGTTTTGCTTTTGGAAGTATAATGCTTTGGAGTTTTCCTGAATATCTCGGTATTGAAGATATGAATGATAAATTTAGAAATTTCACTTCTATTTTATCACTTTGCATTTCAATACCTGTTTTACTTTATTCTGCAAATGCATATTTCATTTCTGCTTATAAAGCTATTAAATATAAAAGTTTAAATTTAGATGTCCCCATAACTATTGGAATTATTGCCCTTTATGCTCAAAGTGTTTTTACAATTTTGAATGGCGATGGTCCCGGTTATATGGATTCATTTGCAGGATTTATTTTCTTTCTTTTAATTGGAAAATGGTTTCAAAATAAAACCTACAAAACATTATCCTTTGAAAGAGACTACACCTCCTATTTTCCAGTTGCAGTAACAAAAATAACCGAAGGAACTGAAAAAATAATTGAAATTGAAGATTTAAAGGAAAACGATACTATTATAGTTCGAAACGAAGAAGTTATACCTTGTGATAGTGAATTACTCTCAGAAGTAGCACGAATTGATTACAGCTTTGTGACTGGTGAATCAATTCCAATTACAAAAAAGAAAGGTGATTTTATTTATGCCGGAGGAAAATTGCTAGGTCAAAGATCAACACTAATAGTTATAAAAGAGAGTAATAGAAGCCATTTAACACAGCTTTGGAATGATGTTTCAAAAGAAGATAAAGAAGTTGGTCAAAAAACAATTCAAGATAAAATTTCATTCTATTTCTTAGTAATTATACTATTAATTTCAACTGCAGCAGGAATTGGATGGTCATTTATAGACCCTTCCAAAATCACACAAATCGTTGTTTCAATCCTAATTGTTGCTTGTCCTTGCGCATTAGCATTATCAAGTCCTTTTACATTTGGAAACATTCTGAGAGTATTAGGTAGAAAAGGATTGTACCTTAAAAATGCAAAAGTTATAGAAAGAATAAATGAAGTTACTGATATAGTATTTGATAAAACTGGAACTCTTACAACAGGAATATTAGATGGAATTGAATTTATTGGTCAACCTTTAACAATGGACCAAAAGAAAATAATAATTTCAGTAGCTCATTCATCGACGCATCCACTGTCAAGAGCTATTGTTCAGTTCCTTCATCAACACGTAAATTTAGATTTACCTGATGTTTCTAATTTTGAAGAAGTTTCTGGAAAAGGAATTGAAGCAATTTGCGATACAAAAAAAATTAGAATCGGTTCTAGAAGTTTCGTTGGGGATAATTCACTAAAAAATCAATCTGAAGAAACATCCGTATCCATTTCAATAGATGAACAGTATGTTGGAAAGTTTATTTTTCGTTCAGAATTAAGAGATGGAATGGACTCAATGCTAAAAAAATTAAAGAACCTCAAACTTCATGTATTATCAGGTGATAATGAGAAAGATAAAGAACTTTTAATATCTATTTTCCCGAAAAACACAAGCATTTTATTTCATCAATCACCTAAAGATAAATTGGATTATATTGAAAAATTAAAAAAGGAAGGGAAAAAAATAATGATGATTGGTGATGGATTAAACGATGCTGGAGCTCTAGGTAAATCGGATGTTGGGATAGCAGTTTCTGAAGATATATTTAGATTTACTCCATCTTCAGACGCAATCGTTGAAGCCTCAAAATTACACTTACTACCTTCATTTATTTCAATTTCTCAATTCTCAAAAATAGTTTTGAAAAGCTGTCTTGGATTCTCCATTTCCTATAACATTATTGGTTTAACAATTGCAATTTCAGGACAGATGACACCATTGGTTGCAGCTATATTAATGCCAATAAGTTCAATTACAGTTGTATTTTTGAGCACCTTTTTAGTACTTTGGAAAGGGGAACGTCTTTAGATTTTGCAATTCTAGAATTGATTGAGAATTATTCCTTCCTTTTCTTCTAAGAATTTTGCACCTTGAATTCCTCCTGTATGAATAAAAACGATAGTTTGATTGTCTAAATTTCCTTTTTCAACTTCGGAAAATAGAGCATACATTGCTTTTCCAGTATATACTTGGTCTAACGGAATTTGATAAGTTTTACTAAATTTTTGAATAAACTGAATTAAGTCGGAATTATAATTGGCGTATCCACCAAAATGATAATCTGAATGAACAACTGTTTTCGCTAACAATTCTTCTGTCATTTCCTCATCAAAAAACGAATAATTTAATAAATTTCTCATTTCGTTATGAGAATCAAATCCTTTTAAAACAGGAACCAAATGAAGCTTTGTATGATCAGGTAATGAAAGTAAAATTCCACAGCTTGTAGTTGTTGTTCCTTGAGCTACAAATACAGAATCATATTGAATATCAATTTCATTAATTATTTCTTGACATCCAACCATACCATAGAAATTTGCACCTCCTTCGGGTACTATATAATGATTTTTAAATTCATCGCTCAATTCACTATGATATAATTTATCATTTTTCAATCTATACTCTTCTCGAGAAACAAATTTTAAATACATTCCCATCTGAGAACAACGAATCAATGTTTCATTTGAATATTCATTCAACTCTTCTCCCCTTACAATACCAACTGATTTTATTCCCGCTTTAAAGCAAGCGGTAGCAGTAGCAACCAAATGATTTGAAAAAGCACCCCCAAAAGTTAAAACGCCTTCTTTTTTTAACACTTTAACTTGCTCAATATTAAACTTCAATTTACGCCATTTATTACCAGAAACTTCTAAATCAATTAAATCATCTCTCTTTACAAAAAGACGAATATTTCTATTTTTAAAGGTTTCATTTTCAACAAATTGAAGGATTGAGTTTTCTGTAGAATAAAGCAGCATAAATAAATTATTGATTTTTAAAATCGGATTATTGATTAAATTTAAATCCTTATACTTTTAACAAAAATACTTAATTTTGTATTCTGACATTTATCTGAATCAATTATTAATTATAAATAAAAAGAAATATGAGCGACGATATGTCTGGATTTTCTAAAAAAAATAAACTAGAAGAAGATGAATATTATCTAAGTCCAGAAGGTTATATTGTATTTACTGAAAAATACTTGTTAAAAAGAGGATACTGCTGTAAAAATGGGTGCAAAAATTGTCCTTATGGCTTTGACAAGAAAAAAAACTATCAATAAATCCCTTGCTCCGGAAACTTACCTTTATACTTGGATAATATTTGTTTAATTTCCTTAATATCTTTTTCAACATCTCCTGTTGGCTCGAACAATTTATCAAAACCTCCAGTTTTTTTGGCGTAATCAATATAGGCTATATAAATAGGCACTTGAGCCTTTTGAGCTATATAATAAAACCCTTTTTTCCATTTATCGTTGTATTTCCGAGTACCTTCTGGTGTAAATACTAAATATAGAGTTTCACTCTTTTCGAACAAAGAAACAGCAAAATCTGTAATATTATTATTTACTTTTCTATCTACAGGAATACCTCCTAATTTTTTTAAAAAATATCCCATTGGGAAGAAAAAAGACTCCTTTTTGATCAAAAATTTAGCATTTACACCATAGTTTGCGAAAGTTATTCTACCAATAATAAAATCCCAATTAGAAGTATGAGGTCCCATTACAACTATACATTTATCTATTCCATTTGGAACATAGTCATCTATTTTCCAACCTGCTAACTTTAGTATAAATTTTAAAAACTTTCTCATCCAACAAAGGTACATATTTCACAATAAAAGTTACTTTTATAGTATGAAAATTAAAAACAATATTAAAAACGTTCTATCGTCCATTATTCTATTATCTTTTTTATGGGTAGCATTTTTAATTACGCAATTATTTTCAAAAGAGCCTGAACATAAAAATGAATATTTTATACCTAAATCTTCCACCTTTGCTGTAAAGTTAAACAGTAAGAAAATTATGAATAAAGCTTTATTTACGATTCTATTTGAAGGTAGAGATGAAAAAATAATTCAAAAAATTCAAGATGCTTTAAGTAAACCTAGTGAAAAAAATAAAAATATTGGAATTGATTTTTTATCTGAAGTTGTGCTTTTTACAAGTCCATTCAAAAATGGAAAATTAGTTGTTGCATCCATAAATCTTACAAATACTTCTGATTTTAAAACGAATATTCCTAAATTATTAGATTCAAAAACGGTTATAGAAACTATTGATAATGTTGGATTTATTTTCACTTATTTATCCAAAACGGATCAGAAAGCAATTGAAAAAAGAGAAATTTTAAACTACTTTAAAACTACTATAAAGCCTTTATCGAATAACTTTAAATCAATTTTCAAAAACGATAATAAAAACGATTGCTTTTTAGAGTCCGTTTCAAAAGGAAATTTATTTGGGAAATCAACATCGTTTATTTCAAGCGATATTCAAATGAGCTTTAATGAGAATGGAATAAATTTAATAGGTACCTTAGGTATTTCTCAAAATAAATATGCGAATGTTACTTCTCCTGAAAAAATACTAATTCCAAAAGCTAATAATTTTTATTTTTCAAGCGGTATTATTCCTAAATCTCTTCAAGACAGTATAAGTTCATTCGCAAAACAAATCGGTTTAAATCTTCCTAAGTTAAAATCTATTTCCATGAATTATGGCGGATTAAACATAGTTGCCAATGAAGAATCTATTACTACACCTATCCCAGATATTGACTTACTACTTGAATTTAACACACCATTCTCAATTTCGGATTTATTAATTCAAGATTCTTTGCTTTCTAAAATAGGTGGTAAATTCTATGGGGATGTATTAAATATTGGAGGTAAAAAATATTATATCGAACAAGTAAACGCAAAAACAGTCTCTATAAGTGTATCTAAATCTCCAGCGATTATCTCAAATAGAAATAGTGAGATTTTTGCTATTAAAGGCGACCTTTCATCTTTATTCAAAATAAATGGCGGAGGAATGATTGTAACAATCCTTGAAATGATACCAGCATATAAAGCTTCGAAGGACCTATTAAATAACTTGGACCATGTAAATTTGGTAGTTAAAAAAACTTCTATGAAAAATGCTAAATTAGATGGCTCAATTTTATTTAAAAAAGATCATTTTGTGATGACAGAAATGATGAAATTTATCTTAGAAATGCAATTTATCTTTATGTAAATTATAAAAATAATCGGGCGCTTCTAATAATCTAGATCCATACCATGAAAACATTTCGCCATCAACAAGTTTTATAATCGATTTTGGATAGAGCGCTTGTAACTCTTTTATATGAATTTCTTTAAATGGATATGGCTCTGAACTTAGATAAATAATATCTGGAGATCTAGTTAAATCAAAATTCACCTCTGGGTAACGATTTTCAAGTGTGAAATTTTGAAATCCACATTTTAAAAGCATATCGTCAATAAATGTATTCTTACCAGCAGCTAAATAAGGTTTTCTCCAAATAAGATATAGAATTGATGGTTTTTCAGCTTTTAAAACATTCTGATTTTTTACCTCAAGATCATGAAATCTTAATTTAATTTTGGAAACAAGTTCTTTAGAATCATCATACTTCCCTACTATTTCACCAATTTTTAAAATCATATTTAATGAATCCGTTAGGTTGAAAATATCACTCATCCAGATAGGTGCAATTGAAGCTAATTCTTCAATATTTGATTTTTCATTTTCTTCTTTATTTCCGATTATCAAATCTGGCTTTAAAGCTTTAACTTTTTCAATATTTATATCTTTAGTTCCTCCAATTCTTTTTTTAGTTTGAAACCATTTGTCAGGATGAATACAAAATTTTGTAATTCCAACTACTCGATCTTCTAAACCTAAAGTATATAACAATTCAGTTTGAGATGGTACTAATGAAACAATCCGCCTCGGAACTTCCGAAAGGCGGATTGTATTATTCATTTGATCTATAAATTCCGTCATCTAATGATTAAGAAAGTGAAGAAATTATATCATAACGAGTAATAATATGATGTCCACCATTTGGCATTTCAACTAAAACCGCATGTGTATTTTTATTAATTAATTTAGAAACCTCTTCTAAAGTTGTTGATGTTTTAACAACTGGGAAGGCACTCTGCATAACACTTGAAATAGGAGCATCTCTTAATTCGGGGTTTTCTACCAATAATTGATATACGTGACTATCATCTAAAGAACCTACGAAATCACCATTTTTAGTAACTGGAATTTGAGATATTCCAAATTTTCTCATTTTTGCAATTGCATGAGATACCAATTCTTCCGAATAGAGCGAAACCAATGGTTCATTTTGGTGTTTTTCAACCATGTCTCCAGCAGTTTTAACTGTTTCTGTTAAAAACCCTCTTTCTTTCATCCATTCGTCATTGAAAATCTTTCCAATGTAACGGCTTCCATGATCATGAAATAACACAACAACTACATCTGTTTCTTTTAATTGCTCTTTCATTTGTAACAAACCTGCAATTGCAGCACCTGCTGAATTTCCAACAAAAATACCTTCTTCACGTGCAATTCTTCGAGTCATAACTGCAGCATCTTTATCCGTTACTTTTTCAAAATGATCAATTACATTAAAATCAACATTTTCAGGAAGTACATCTTCTCCAATACCTTCAGTAATATATGGGTAAATTTCACTTTCATCAAATATACCAGTTTCTTTGTACTTTTTAAAAACAGATCCGTAGGTATCAATTCCCCAAATTTTAACATTCGGATTTCTTTCTTTTAAATATCGTCCAACACCAGAAATAGTTCCACCTGTTCCAACACCAACAATAAAATGTGTTATTTTACCATCCGTTTGATCCCATATCTCAGGAGCAGTTTGTTCGTAATGAGCCTGTCTATTTGAAAGATTATCATATTGGTTTACATACCAAGAATTTGGTATTTCAGTAGCTAAACGTCTAGAAACAGAATAATAAGAACGAGGGTCTGTCGGTTCGACAGCAGTAGGACAAACAACAACTTCTGCACCAACAGCACGAAGAATATCCATTTTCTCTTTTGACTGTTTATCGTTTAAAACACAAATAAGCTTATATCCTTTATTAATAGCAACTAAAGCTAAACCCATTCCTGTGTTACCAGAAGTACCTTCAATAATTGTTCCTCCAGGTTTAAGCAAGCCAGATTTTTCTGCATCTTCAACCATTTTAACTGCCATTCTATCTTTTACAGAATTACCTGGATTAGTAGTTTCCACTTTAGCTAAGATTGTTGCTTTAATATCCTTTGTTATAACATTCAGTTTTACCATCGGAGTATTTCCAATTGTCTCAAGTATATTGTTGTATATTTTCATAGTAAAATTATATTTCAATTTTTTAATAAACAAAGATAAGAGTAAAGTTGAAAATAGAAAGCTTAAGCGAAACAGACACTTATCAAAAAAACTTCATTTTTATAATTGGGGATTGGTTTAACTAATTGTTTTTAGTAATGAAAGATAATCCTTAAGTTTGTATACTTAGTAAAATTTATGGATTTCAAACTTGTTTCTGAATTTCAACCTACAGGAGATCAGCCTGAGGCAATTAAACAATTAGTTCAAGGTTTAAAAGATGAAACCCAAAGTCAGACTCTTTTAGGTGTAACTGGGAGTGGGAAAACATTTACCATTGCTAATGTTATTAAAGAAACAAATCGCCCAACATTAATTCTATCCCATAACAAAACCCTCGCAGCTCAATTATACAGCGAATTCAAAGAGTTTTTTCCTGAAAATTCTGTAGAATATTTTGTATCCTACTACGATTATTACCAACCCGAAGCATATATGCCTGTAACTGGCACCTATATTGAAAAAGATTTAGCCATTAACGAAGAATTAGAAAAACTGCGACTTTCTACAACTTCTGCTTTACTTTCAGGTCGAAAAGATGTGATCGTAATTTCTTCCGTTTCTTGTATCTATGGCATTGGTAATCCTAACGAATTTGAAAATAGTATTATGCCTTTAAAAGTTGGCATGACCTACTCTCGAAATAAATTTTTATACAAACTTGTTGAAAATCTATATTCTAGAGCAAATATTGAATTTAAAAGAGGAATGTTTCGTGTTAAAGGTGATACCGTTGACATTTTTTTGGCTTATGCCGATCACGCATTACGTATTGAATTTTGGGGAGATGAAATAGATTCAATTTCTGCTATTGACCCAATCAATAATTCAAAAATAGAATCCTTCCAAGAAATAAATGTATATCCTGCAAATATTTTTGTTTCAAATCCTGAGACTACAAAAGATGCAATTGATCAAATTGGAGAAGATATGGTTCTTCAAGTTGAAAATTTCAAGAAAGAACATAAAATGGAAGAAGCTAAACGTTTAGAAGAACGGGTGAGCTATGATTTGGAAATGATTAGGGAGTTAGGTTATTGTTCTGGAATTGAAAATTATTCCCGATATTTCGATAAAAGACTTCCAGATTCTAGACCATTCTGTTTACTAGATTATTTTCCTGACAATTTTTTAATGGTTATAGATGAAAGTCATGTTACTATCCCTCAGATTAAAGCGATGTATGGTGGAGATAGAGCTAGAAAAATAAATTTGGTTGATTATGGTTTTAGATTGCAAGCAGCGATGGATAATCGTCCTTTAAAATTTGAAGAATTTGAATCTATTATACCGCAAACAATTTTTGTTTCCGCTACTCCTGCTGAATTCGAATTAGAAAAATCTGGAGGAATCGTTGTTGAGCAAGTAATTCGACCTACTGGACTTTTAGATCCTATAATAGAAGTTCGGCCAAGTTTAAATCAAATAGACAATTTAATAGAAGAAATTCACCTTAGAATTGCACGTGATGAACGCGTTTTAGTTACTACTCTGACAAAACGAATGGCTGAAGAAATGCAAAAATATCTTGACAGGCTAGGAATACTTTGTAGATATATTCATAGTGAGGTTCATACATTAGATCGAGTTGTAATTTTAAAACAATTAAGAATGGGTACTTTCCATGTATTAATTGGTGTAAATTTATTAAGAGAAGGTTTGGATCTACCTGAAGTTTCCTTAGTTGCTATTTTAGATGCGGATAAAGAGGGATTCCTTAGAAATGAAAAATCTTTGGTTCAAACTGTTGGCCGAGCTGCTCGAAATGTAAATGGAACAGTAATCATGTATGCTGATAAGATGACTGATTCTATGCAGCGGACAATTGATGAAACTGCAAGAAGAAGAAGTATTCAAATAGCCTATAACGAAGAAAATAATCAAGTTCCAATGGCTTTAAACAAAACGATTGGAAAAACTCTTGAAAATGTTAAAATAATTAACGAAGACAAGATGTATCGTCAATTAACAGATGAGGAATTATCTGTTGCAGCTGATCCAATAGTTCAATACATGACACAGGAACAATTAATTAAGAATATTAGTTTCGTTCGTAAGCAAATGGAAAAAGCTGCTAAAGAATTGGATTTCATGGAAGCAGCAAGGTTAAGAGATGAATTGTTTGCATTGGAAAAATTGAAGCGGTAGCTGTTAGGAGTTGGGTATTAGGTTTTAGGTCTGTGTAGGTTAGATTGAGAATCTTTGGTAGTTGAATAATAGAAGATTAAAAAAAATGAGAAATATTTCAGTTAATTTATTTATTTGTGTTTATAAGAATATTCCTTTTCTTAGAAAAGTGTTAGATTCCGTTGAACAACAAATCTATAAAAACTTCTCGGTTACCATTGTTGAAGATGGAGATTTTGAAGAAATGAAAAAATTTATTAAAAACTATAAATGCTCCTTCCCTATTCTTCATTTACAACAAGAAGATAAAGGTTTTAGAAAAAATAAAATATTAAATGCAGGTCTCCGTGAAAACAAATCTGAACTTTGTATTTTCATTGACGGGGATTGTGTTTTACATCCAAAATTCATTCAAGAATATGTTAAATACTATGATGGTTCTTCCATTATGTTTTCAAAACGAACAAATTTAGATGATAAAACAAGCCAACTTTTATTAAATTCAGACATCATTGTTCCTAGTAAATTGACAATGATTAAAAATAAAAGTACACGTGTTGAGGATAGTTTTTACTTGCCTTTCAAACCAGTTAGAAAAACATTAAAACCTAGAATCATAGGTTGCAACATGGCTATTCCATTTGCAACACTTAAAGCAATTAATGGTTTTGACGAAGATTATGAAATGACCGGGTATGGTGAAGATTGTGATATTGAATGGAGATTACAAAAAGAAGGTTTCTCATTTTTACACATGAAATACCACACAATTCAATTTCATTTAAATCATGATCGACCAGAAAGAGAAGATCAAACAGCAATCAGTAGAGCAATGTTTAATCTGAAAAAAGAAAAAGGGATTACGTTTTGTGAAAAAGGACTTAAAAAAGATGTTGAATTTTGAATGTTTGGTGTTGGATTTTTTGATAATTATTCTTAAATTCAACAAAAAATTATTTTATGAAAGAAAATCTAATTGAAACTAAATCTTTTCAATTTGCATTACAAGCTATTGAAATCTACAAACTTTTATCAAAACGAAATGAATACATATTATCTAAACAATTTTTAAGAAGTTCAACTAGTATTGGCGCCAATATAAGAGAAGCTGGAGCAGGATATAGTAAAAAAGATTTCTCTGCTAAAATGAGCATAGCATCTAAAGAAGCAAGAGAAACTCTTTACTGGATTCAATTAATTGAATCATCAAATTTTATAGATTTTGATTTTACATCTATAAAGGAAGAATGTGAAAGATTAATTAGAATCCTAACTGCAATTGTAAAAACTTCTCAGTTAAGTCTCATTAATCAATAATCAAACATTCAACATTCAAAATCAAACATCTAAAAAACTACATATTTCTTCGATATTGTCCACCAACCTCAAATAATGCATTTGTAATCTGACCTAAAGAAGCAGTTTTACTTACTTCCATCAATTCCTCAAAAATATTTTTATTATTGATTGCAGCCATTTGAATTTGTTTGATTTGATCCTTTGCTTTATCTATATGAAATGAATGTAAATCAGACAACATTTTAATTTGATATTGTTTTTCCTCTTCCGTCGCTCTAATTACTTCTTTCGGAAGAATTGTTGGAGAACCTTTTGAACTCAAGAATGTGTTTACACCAATAATTGGAAATTCACCATTGTGTTTTAAGGTTTCATAATACAAGGATTCCTCTTGAATTTTTGACCGTTGATACATTGTTTCCATTGCACCTAAAACGCCACCTCTTTCTGAAATTCTATCAAATTCAGCTAAAACTGCAGATTCAACTAAATCCGTTAATTCTTCAATTATAAAACTCCCTTGCAATGGATTTTCATTTTTAGCTAAACCTAACTCTCTATTAATAATCAACTGAATAGCCATTGCTCTTCGAACCGATTCTTCTGTAGGAGTTGTAATTGCTTCATCATATGCATTGGTATGTAATGAATTACAATTATCATATATCGCATAAAGAGCTTGCAATGTTGTACGAATATCATTAAAATCAATCTCCTGTGCATGCAATGAACGACCAGAAGTTTGAATATGGTATTTCAACATTTGAGAGCGTGCATTTGCTCCGTATTTTTTAGACATTGCTTTTGCCCATAATTTACGAGAAACACGACCTATAACAGCATACTCAGGATCAATTCCATTAGAGAAAAAGAACGATAAGTTTGGAGCGAAATCATTGATATCCATCCCTCTACTTAAGTAATACTCAACAAAAGTAAACCCATTCGCTAAAGTAAAAGCTAATTGAGTAATTGGATTTGCACCAGCTTCTGCAATATGATAGCCAGAAATTGAAACGGAATAGAAATTTCTAACAGCATTATCAATGAAGTATTGCTGCACATCACCCATTAATCTCAATGCAAATTCAGTTGAAAAAATACATGTATTTTGAGCTTGATCTTCCTTTAATATATCTGCTTGAACCGTTCCTCGAACTTGCGTTAAAGTAACTGCTTTAATTTTATTATAAACATCTAAAGGCAACACAACATCACCTGAAACTCCAAGTAACATTAATCCTAAACCATTGTTTCCTTCTGGTAATTCACCCTGATATGAAGGTCTTTGAATACCTTTATCTTTATAGATTTTCTCTATTTTTTTCTCAACTTCAGCTTGAAGGTTATTCTCACTAATATATTTTTCACAATTTTGATCAATTGCTGCATTCATGTAGAATCCTAAAATCATTGGAGCAGGACCATTGATTGTCATGGATACAGAAGTCATTGGATCACTTAAATCAAAACCAGAGTACAATTTTTTAGCATCATCTAAGCAACAAATCGAAACACCTGAATTTCCAATTTTACCATAAATATCTGGACGTAAATCTGGATTATTACCATATAAAGTAACCGAATCAAAAGCTGTAGACAATCGCTTTGCTGGCATCCCTAAACTTACATAATGAAAACGTTTGTTCGTTCTTTCTGGTCCTCCTTCACCCGCAAACATTCTTGTAGGATCTTCTCCTTCACGCTTGAAAGGAAATAATCCTGAAGTATATGGAAATTCACCTGGTACATTTTCTTGCAAAACCCATCTTAAAATATCTCCCCACCCTTTGTAATTTGGAGTAACAACTTTGGGGATTTGTGAATGAGACAATGACTCTGTGTGCGTTTGAAGTGAAAGTTCTTTATCTCTTACTTTGAATTTAAAAATAGGATCTTTGTACAATTGTTTTTTAGCAGCCCAATTTTCAAGAATCGCCCAATTTTTAGGATCAAAATTTAATTTCTCCAATTCAAAAGCCTCTTGTAAACCTTTCACTAATCTATCTTTATCTTCCATGGATGAAGCTTGAATAGATTCAATCGATGATTTGAAACCAAATAGTTTATCGGCAACTAAAACTTGTTGATTAACCCATTTATCATATGCTCTGTTGTTCTCAGAAATTTCAGATAAATAACGTGTTCTTTCAGGTGGAATAACATATATTTTCTCAGACATTTCATGCGTAATCTCGAAAGTAGAATGTAAATCAGCACTAGTTTTCTCTACCATTTTATCCATGATTACCTTGTATAAAGTATTCATTCCTGGATCATTAAATTGAGAAGCTATCGTTCCATGAACCGGCATAGAATCAACTGAAACATCCCATAAATTGTGATTACGTTGGTATTGTTTACGAACATCGCGTAAAGCATCTAAAGCTCCACGTTTATCAAATTTATTTAAAGCGATTACATCAGCAAAATCCAACATATCTATCTTCTCTAATTGAGTAGCCGCACCATATTCTGGAGTCATCACATATAAAGAAACGTCTGAATGGTCTAAAATCTCCGTATCGGATTGACCAATACCTGAAGTTTCTAAAATTATTAAATCATATTCAGCAGCTTTTAATACATTTATAGCTTCTGAAACATGTTTTGATAGCGCTAAATTCGATTGACGAGTAGCCAAAGAACGCATGTAAACTCTAGGGTTTTTAATAGAATTCATACGTATTCTATCTCCTAATAAAGCTCCACCTGTTTTACGTTTTGAAGGATCTACAGAAACTACTGCAATTGTTTTTGTAGGAAAATCAATTAAAAAACGACGAACCAATTCATCAACCAAAGAAGATTTTCCTGAACCACCAGTACCTGTGATTCCAAGAACGGGTACAGAAACAGATTTAACCATCTCTTTCACCTCATCCATAACAGATTTTGAGGCTTCTGCAAAATTTTCTGCAGCAGAAATTATTCTAGCAATTGCAGGGACACTTTTTTCTTTTATATGATTTATTTCATCGTTTAATTTATCTCCAACTGGAAAATCACATTTCTCAATCAAATCATTGATCATTCCTTGCAATCCCATTGTACGTCCATCATCTGGATGATAAATACGAGTAATTCCGTATGCTTGTAATTCAGCGATTTCACTTGGAAGAATAGTTCCTCCACCACCACCAAATATCTTGATTTGTGGAGCTCCTTTTTCATTCAATAAATCACGCATGTATTTAAAATACTCATTATGCCCCCCTTGATATGAAGTTATAGCAATTGCTTGTGCATCTTCTTGGATAGCACAATCAACAACCTCTTCAACAGATCGATCGTGACCTAAGTGAATCACTTCACAACCAGTAGATTGAATAATTCTACGCATAATATTAATAGCAGCATCGTGCCCATCAAACAAAGCAGCAGCAGTTACAATTCGAACATTATTGGTTGGTTTGTAGTATGTTTTATCTTCCATAGTCAAATTTATTTTGCCTTTTAAAGCGACGCGAAGATAAGGAAAAACTAGTGAATTAAAATAGGTTTACAAATGTCATTTTAACATAAAATAATTCTTTAAACTACTCGATTTTACTAATCTATAACAATTTTGACTATAATTTATATAATAAAAAAATAACTCTTTACACTTTAAACTTTTAAATAAGAGTCATTTAAAAAATTTAATTTGTCATTCTTTTTTATAAAAAAATAAATATATTTGCTATAACTTTAATTATTTAACAAAATATTATATTATGAATACACGTTTTACTTTTTCAATCATTTCTTTAGTTTTTTGCTTTTATTGTAATGCTCAACACACATTAACTTTACAACCTAATGCTGCTCAAGGAAAAGACGCAATGTTACATGGCTTAAACAGTAATGTAAATATCAATTATGGTGATGATGAAGAATTTCTTATTTCAGCCTGGACATATAGCAATGTACCAGGGGTTACTAGAAGTATTATCGATTTTGATTTCACCCAAATACCATTAGATTCAGCAATTTTGAGTGCTAAATTATCTTTATATGCCAGAGATGTTGATGGAGGATCTGGATTTCACTCAGATTTAAGCGGAGCAAATGATTTTTACATAAATAGAATTACATCTAGTTGGGATGAATCTACAGTAACATGGAGCACAATTCCAACTATATCATCCGTTAATCGTTTATCTGTTTTAGGAACTTCTATCGAACAACAAGATTATTTAGACATCGATGTTACATTATTGGTAAAAGACATTATTGCGGATAGAAGTCATAGCTTTGGTTTTATGGTTAGTCTTCAAGATGAAAATTATTACCGCAAATTAAACTTTTGCTCTAGCGACCACCCTAACAATAATTTACATCCGAAATTAGTGATTACTTATAAGTCCAGAGCTAGTATTAATGAGATCAAAATGGAAAATAAACTAGTTGCCTATCCAAATCCTTCAACGGGAAATATTTCATTAAAAGGAGAAAAATCATATACTGGTAACCTTTACACAATCATTGATAATCTTGGAAAAGTAATTGCTGAAGGAATTATTTCTAACGACATAATTAATATAGAAAATCTAGAGACAGGATTATATACACTTAAGATTGAAGGAAAAGATCAAACTTTTTTATCTATCACTAAGATTTAAAATAAATAATAAAGTTTTAATCGACCGTGGAGAAAGAAATTCTTCACGGTTTTTTTTTGCTAATATTGAAGGAAAATCTGGTTTTGTGATTTCTTATTCATATGTAACAACAAATATATCTTCGTTATCTTTCTTAAAGAATTTCTCTTCACGAGCATAACGCTCAATTTCAGAGGAATACTTTAATTGCTTCAAAGTGAATCTTGTTTTCTCTAATTTCTTTGAAACTTCAATTTTAGATTCTTCTAAACTGCTTAATTTATTTGCATGACTAATCATTGAAAACAAGTCATTATCATCCAAAAACAAAGCATACAAAACAAAAATAGTCCCTGTTAGTATGAATTTATTTCTAAAATGTACTAAGTACTTTTTCATTAAAAAATTTTATTGAATGAGCTTTATAAAGAATAATTTTCAAAGATAAGGATGGGTTGATGATTTTAGTGTTATTTGATTTATATTTATCAAGGATGAAATGTTTAAATGTATTACAATTATTTTTTTAATTGGAATTCACTTTACAACTTCGTCATACCTCGTTTTAAAAGCTTCATGTTCCTCGAACCATGGTGCTACTTTATTAAAAAGTGCAATTGCTTTGTCTTCTTGATGAGCTGCAATATAACATTCCGCAGTTTGAAGAACACCAATAACAAACAAATCTTTATCTGCATCAGACCAACCTTCTAAATGAGTAATTAATGGTAATGTTTTTTCAATTTCTTTCCATAATGTAGTTGCTCCACCTTTGTCACCTCCTCTAAATTTCGCAGCAGCTTCAATGTATTTTGGACCAATTGGATTTTTTGTTATCTTATAATACTTAACTGCCCAACCAGAAGCATCTTTAAACTTATTGGAAGAAATAGCATTGGAAACACGCTCAACAACACTCAATTGAAATTCATCTACAAATTCCTTATTATCTTTTAAACAAGAAGAGTCTTTATCTACTTTTATTGCCTTCGCTAAAAATCCAATTGCCTCTTTGTAAGGGTCTTTATGTTTTTCATTTGGAATTCCTGAAATAGAAATTTTGTACAAGCCCTTTGCCATCCACATAAATGGTAAAGGATGTTTTTGCAAATGTTCTTTCATAGAATATTTATGAGCAGCCGATACTAATTTATCGTATTTTCCATCGGCATATAAAATAGTTAAATCATCAAAATCAGGTTCTTGAGCAAAACTTAAAGTATATGAGAACAACACTAATAATAAACAAACCACATTTTTCATATATGTCTTTTTTGAGATACGTTTCAATAATCGGTCCTAAAGTATTAAAAATAAATGGTAGTTGGCTAATTTGAGGTGGGAATTGGTGATTAGAATTGTTTAATCAAAATTCTATTTAACTTTTGACTAATCCAAAAGTATGTAATCATTCAAAGTATTTTTAGAAAAATTTGAGTACCATTTTTTTTAATCTATATTTTGATTTCTTTTTTGCATCATCAACCTCAATTCTAATTGATCATATACTATCCCAATAATCAGAACGATTGCTGCTATTGATAATACATAAAGTTTTAACGTAGAATATAAAATACCCCCCAATAATCCACCGATAAAGAAAAAAGTAATGATTGTCATTCGCAATTTTATGGAAGAATAAAGTTTCTCTTTTTGCTCTTTCTGTTTATAGAAAAACAATTGTGATAATTCTATTCCTAAATCTGTAAACAATCCTGTTAAATGTGTTGTACGGATTGTTGCGTTAGAGATTGTAGTTACCAATGAATTTTGAAGACCCATTGCAAAAAGCAAACTACAAGCAAGTAAATTAGGGTTTTTAGATATTAAAAATTGACCAAACACCGCTAACAATATTAGAATTACGCTTTCTATAATAGTCGGAATAATATATACGAACCTGTAACTTTTTTTTGATAAAAATTCAACTATAAAATTTGAAACGAAGGAACCTAAAAAAAAGAAGAAAATGTATAAGAAATAGACAAATCCTTGCCAAAAATGGAGTTTAAAAATTTCATCT
>CALPSU020000006.1 GCA_943326315.2 Chryseobacterium gleum | reverse complement strand
TCGATAGATATTGAAAAACAAATGCAAGCTAGTAAAATAAATATTGAGTCTATTACAGCATCCAATTCAGGAAACAAAATTTTGCCTAACTCTTCTCAGCATAATGTTCCGGCATGGACTATTTTCGCAATGTTTTTTATGGTAACTTCCCTAGGTAGTAATATTGCAAAAGAAAAAACGAGTGGAAGTTTTGTAAGACTTAAAACTCTACCAACAAGCTTTTCATTGGTTTTGATTGCTAAAATGTTGGTATATTTATTTGTAGCTTTTTTACAAGTATTTGTTATTTTTTCAATTGGGATTTATCTTTTTCCATTGATAGAACTTCCAAGACTTGGTATACCTTCTAATCCTTTTCCTATGTTAATAATCGTTTTATTGACAGGACTTTCAGCAGTGAGTTACGCTTTATTGATAGGAACATTAGCGAAAACTCAAGAGCAAGCAAATGGATTTGGAGCGATTTCTATAATTTTATTTGGGGCTATTGGTGGAATTTGGGTACCAACTTTTGTAATGCCTAATTATATGCAATTAATAAGTAATATTTCTCCTTTACATTGGTGTTTAGAAGGGTTTTATACGATATTTTTAAAACAAGGTAGTTGGTCAGAATTAGGATCGGTCGTTCTATATTTGATTACATTTATAACGATTTGTCAATTATTGATATATTTAAAATTGAAAACCAATAAACTAATATAAATGAATATGGAATTAGAAGATCTAAAATTAACATTGAAAACACAGATCATCGAATATTTAAACTTAATCGATGTAAAAGAGGAAGACATCAAAGACGATGAACCATTCTTTGGCGGTAGTTTAGATTTAGATTCAATTGATTCATTAGAGCTAGTTGTATTATTAGAACGTGAATACCAAATTAAAATAGAAAATCCACAGGAAGGACGTAAAGTTTTGATTGACATAAATCATATGGCTGAATATATATTAGCAAATTCTAAAAAATAGAGTAAATGGCTGTTTTAGTAACAGGTTTTGGAGTTGTTTCTGCAATTGGAAACAATGTCGAAGAAAACTTACTTAGTTTGAAAAATAGCAAATCAGGAATCGGTAAATCGCAATTTTTAGATTCTAATTTTGCCAAAGATCTCCTTTTTGGGGAAGTTAAACGTGCTACTAAAACATTTCTTCAAAATCTAAGTCTAAAAAACGAAAAAGGATTTACACGAACAGATGTATTTGCGCTTACGGCTGTAAAAGAGGCTGTTTCAATGGCTCATTTAACAGAAAATGACCTTTCTTCTTTTGACACAGCTATTGTTTCTTCTAGTACTGTTGGAGGAATGGTAGAAACGGATAGCTTATACAATGATGCGAATTTACCTTCAGGTGGATCGGAATATTTATCTTCATATGGAAGCGCCGTACATCTTGTTAAACTGGTAGAATATTTTCAAATCAAAGGATTAACAGATACTATAAATACAGCTTGTTCTTCCTCGGCAAATGCGATAATGTTAGGATATAAATTAATTCAATCAAAAAGAGCAACTAGAGTGATTGTTGGAGGAACAGATAGTTTGTCAAAATTCACGGTAAATGGTTTCAACTCCTTACAGATTTTATCCAAAGAATTTTGCAAACCTTTTGATAATAACCGAACAGGTTTAAACCTAGGTGAAGGAGCAGGATATTTAATTTTAGAATCTTCAGACGTTGTTGGAGACAAAAAAGTATATGCTGAAATTACTGGGTATGGAAATTCAAATGATGCATTTCATCCAACTGCATTGTCAGATGATGCTAATGGCGTAGTTCGATCAATATCTGAAGCATTGTTAAAAGCAAAGATAAAGGAAAGTGAGATTGATTATATAAATACTCACGGTACAGCAACCCAAAATAACGATGCAACAGAACTTTTAGGAATGTCAAAAGTATTTTCTAAAATTCCAGCTTTCAACTCTACAAAATCATATACAGGACATACTTTAGCTGCATCTGGGGTAATCGAGGCAATTTTTAGTATACTTTCAATTCAAAATAATGAATTATATGCAAGTTTAAATTGTGAAGATTCCATTTCTAATGAAGGTCCGATTACAAAATATAGGGATAATCAAACCATCAAACATGTTTTATCTAATTCATTTGGCTTTGGAGGTAATTGTACGTCTTTGATAATTTCAAAAGTATCGATTAACTAATTTTTTAAGATGTATATCAAAGATCTATCTTGTATTTGTCCCCAAAAAACCATTGACTCTTCTTTCATGGACGGAGAAATAATGAATTATTCTTCCAACTTAATTCAAGCAATTGAACCAGATTATTCAGAAATAATCCCCAAAGGACTTCTAAGAAGAATGGGTAAAGCTATTCGAATCGGTATAGGTAGCGGTATATTTTTATTGAATAAACACAAAGATGTAAAAGGAATAATTATTGGAACGGCAAATGGAGGATTAGAGGATTGTATTAAATTTTTAAATCAAATTGTACAATACGATGAAGGAAGTCTAACTCCAACCAATTTTGTTCAAAGTACTCCAAATGGAATAGCTGCAAATTTAGCGATGATGACCAAAAACAGTAGTTATAATAATACACATGTAAATATGGGGTTGGCATTTGAGTCGGCTTTAGTAGATGCAAGTTTATTTTTTGATGAACAAAATGGTAAATTATTAGTAGGATCAGTAGAAGAAATATCAGATTATAATTTCAATATTGATTTTTTAAAAGGATGGGTGAAAAAAGAAGATTGTTCACTCGATTCACTTTACAATTCTAATTCAACTGGCTCAATCATAGGTGAAGGAGCATGTATGTTTGTACTAGAAAATAGTCAAGAAAATGCGCTCGTTAGAATTGTTGATGTTACTCAAATGATCTCATCAAAACAAGAGGATGTAGATAGTTTACTTAATAACTTCTTGCAAAAGAATAAATTAAACACTTCCGATATCGATGCAGTGATGATTGGTTTAAATGGTGATTTAAACCACGATTATCGGTATCATCAAATTATAGATACGCATTTCCCAGATCAAACGATTCTAACCTATAAAAATTGCGTTGGAGAATATCCAACAGCTTCAGGTTTCGCGCTTTGGCTTACTTCAAATATTTTAGTAACTAAAAAAATACCTAAATCTTGTTTATATAAATCTGGAAATAAACAAATTAAACGAATTTTGATTTATAATCATTATTTCGGAAAACTACACGGGTTTATTTTGGTAGAAGGGATTAAATAAAGAATCCAAATTCAAACTTTAAATACAACTTTTGGGTTAAACAATATCGTTGCATTCTGTTCCTTTTATTCAATATTAAAATAATATTATGTAATTTTGCGTTTTATGACTTTAATCAATAATTCGCTTTATACCAGCAATGAACGAAATGAATTTGGAAAAAATAGCAGAATATTCGTTAGGCTATAAAGAATTTACTATAGACCATGATGTTAAATCTGATTTAGATAAATCATTTAATTTCTTAAATCAATTTTCTAAAGAGAAAATTATCTACGGTATAAATACAGGATTTGGGCCTATGGCTCAATTTAAAATAGATGACGATAAACTAAATCAATTACAATATAATTTAATTCGTAGCCATTCTTCTGGATTAGGTTTGCCTCTTGAAGAGGAATATGCACGCGCAGTTATTGTAGCTCGTATTAATAATTTTTTACAGGCTAATTCTGGAATAAGCTTTTCGGTAGTAGAAAAATTAGTTGAATTTTTAAATAATAAAATTGTTCCTGAAATATACGAACATGGTGGCGTAGGAGCAAGCGGCGATTTAGTTCAATTGGCTCATTTATCATTGAATTTAATTGGCGAAGGTTTTGTTTCTTTTGAAGGAAAAAGAAGGCCAACATTAGAAGTATTAAAAGAGTTAAATATTGAACCTCTTAAATTAAAATTAAGAGATGGTTTGGGTTTGATGAACGGAACTTCTTGCATGACAGGTATTGGCGCAGTTAATCTTGTTTATGCGGAGAAATTAATGAATTGGTCTATTATTAGTTCTTCCATAATCAATGAAATTGTAGAAGCATATGACGACTCATTCTCTTTTGAATTAAACAACGTAAAACGTCATAAAGGTCAACTTAAAATTGCAGAGAAAATGAGAAGTTTTCTTTCAGATAGCAAGTTGATTAAAACTAGAGATGAATTATATAACGATATTGGAGCTATTGATTCTACAAAATTCGAAAAGAAAATTCAAGAATATTATTCAATTAGATGTGTTCCCCAAGTTTTAGGTCCAATCATCGATACAATAGAATATTCTAAAGAAGTGATTGAAAATGAGTTGAATTCAACAAATGACAATCCAATAGTTAGTATAGAAAATCAAAATGTTTTCCATGGAGGTAATTTCCATGGAGATTATGTTTCACTAGAAATGGATAAGTTGAAAGTTGTGATGACTAAATTATCCATGCTTGCAGAAAGACAATTAAATTTCTTATTAAATCCCAAATTGAATGAACAGTTTCCTGCATTTTTAAATGCTAGAACGTTAGGTTTTAATTTCGGTATTCAAGGAATGCAATTTACTGCCACTTCAACAACAGCAGAAAATCAGATGTTGTCGAATCCGATGTATGTTCATAGTATTCCAAATAACAATGATAATCAAGATATCGTAAGTATGGGAACAAATAGTGCTTTGATTACTAAAAAAGTAATTGATAACTGTTTCCAAGTGATGGCAATTCACATGATTGCTGTTTGCCAAGCGATTGATTTATTAGAAGAAGATCAAAAAGATAAACTTTCTTCTAAAACAAAAGAAACGTTTAATTTGATCCGAAGTGTTGTTGCTATGGTTGAGGAAGATAAACCTCAATTTGAAAACATAAAGAAAGTTATTGCTGTTTTAAAAACAAAAAGAATAGAATTATGAAATGTGCACTTGTAACAGGTGCTTCCAGAGGTATTGGGAGAGCTATTGCTGTTCAATTAGCAAAGGATGAAAAACTATTTATTCTAATAAATTTTGCATCTAATACCACTGCAGCAGAAGAAACTCTGAGATTAATCCGTGAAGATGGAGGAGATGGAGAATTATTACCTTTTAAAGTTGAAAAATCCGAAGAAGTTAATGCTAGTATTTCAACATGGAGAACAGCAAATCCGGAAAAAGAGATTACAGTATTAGTTAATAATGCTGGTATTACAAAAGACAATTTATTTCCTTGGGTCACAGAAGAAGATTGGGATAGTGTGATGAATATTTCTGTAAAAGGAATGTATAACTGCACTAAAGCTGTAATTGAGAAAATGATCAGAAACAGATATGGAAGAATAATTAATATTGCTTCATTATCTGGTATGAAAGGTGTTCCAGGTCAAACGAATTATTCTGCAGCCAAAGGAGCAATGATTGCTACAACAAAATCATTATCACAAGAAGTTGCAAAAAGAAAAATAACAGTAAATGCAGTAGCACCAGGATTTGTTTCTTCAGACATGACAAGTGATTTGAACGAAGATGAATTAAAGAAATTTGTTCCTGCAAATCGTTTTGGTAAACCCGAAGAAGTAGCACACTTAGTGAGCTTTTTGGCTTCTGATAAAGCGGCATATATAACAGGAGAAATTATTAATATTAATGGGGGTATTTATTCTTAATAATGCAAAATAGAGTTGTTATAACTGGTGTTGGTATTTATTCATGTATTGGTGAAAACAAGGATGAGGTACTAGATTCTTTAACTTACGGTAAAAGCGGAATTATTTACGATGAGCCAAGAAAAGAATTTGGATATAGATCTTGTTTAACTGGTATGGTTAAAGATCCAGATCTAAAACCGTTCTTGTCAAGAAGGGAAAGGATTGGAATGCATCAACCTGCAATGTTTGCATATATGTCTACAAGGGAAGCGTTATCGCAAGCAAATTTAGACGTTGATTTCTTAGAAAAAAATGAAACAGGAATTATTTTCGGAAACGATAGTACTGCTGGTGCTGTTATTCAAACAATAGATCGAGTAAGAGAAAAAAAGGATACAACTTTAGTTGGTAGTGGAGATATTTTTCAAAACATGAACTGTACTGTAAACATGAATCTTTCTACAATTTACAAGTTGAAAGGTATCAATTTAACATTAAGTGCAGCATGCGCGTCAGGTTCACATTCTATAGGAATGGGTTATTTGTTAATTAAACAAGGTCTTCAGGAAAGGGTTATTTGTGGAGGAGCGCAGGAAATTAATTTGTATGCAATGGGAAGCTTTGATGGATTGGGAGCATTTTCAATTCAACAGGATAATCCTGCAAAAGCATCTCGCCCATTTGATAAAAATAGAGATGGATTAGTTCCTTCTGGAGGTGCTGCAACGATAATTCTTGAATCTTTAGAATCAGCTCAGAAAAGAGGAGCTAAAATATTAGGTGAGGTTATAGGATATGGTTTTTCATCCAATGGTGATCACATTTCAAATCCCAATTTTGACGGACAATTCAGATCGTTGAATATGGCTATTAAGCAAGCAAATATTGATCCTAAAGTGGTTGATTATGTAAATGCTCATGCAACTTCAACTCCAGTTGGAGATTCTATGGAAGCTCAAGCAATACATGGTATTTTCGGTAGTAAAACTCCTGTAAGCTCTACAAAAAGTATGACAGGTCATGAATGTTGGATGGCTGGAGCAAGTGAAATAGCATACTCTTTATTGATGATGGAAAATGATTTTATTGCACCAAATATTAATTTTGAAAATCCAGATGAGGATTCTAAAAAAATAAATATTATTGCTGAAAGAAAAGAGCAAAAAATTGATTGTTTCTTGTCGAATTCATTTGGGTTTGGAGGAACAAATTCATCCTTGATTGTTAAAAAGTTTATAAAATAAAGCAATGAAAAGAGAACAGATTATTGAGACTACTCAACGATTTTTATCCGAAGAGTTTGAAGTTGAAAAAGGAATAATTTTACCTGATAACAATCTTCAAACAACCTTAGAATTAGATAGTTTAGATTATGTAGATCTAGTAGTAGTTATTGAAGAAAACTTCGGATTCAAACCAACAGCTGATGATTTTAAAGAAGTTGTTACATTTGAAGACTTTTACAATTTAGTGGAGCAAAAATTGGCTGAATTAGCAGAGTAAAATGAGTGAAAAATGGGATGGAAAGACTAAGGGTTCTTTATTAGGTTATAAATTTTTTATATTCTGTATTAATACTTTAGGTGTAAAGGTTTCCTATTTTTTTTGTTTTTGGGTTGCATCCTATTTTGTACTTTTCGCGAAAAAACAAAGGAATGGTCTGGTTAATTTTTACCAAACAGGATTTGGAATATCGAAATGGAAATCATACAAATTAACTTTTATTGGATTTTATAAATTTGGACAAACTTTAATTGATAGAATTTCATTGTCCTCTAGTAAATCAGGTTCTTATACGTTTGATTTTGAGAACGAACAAGCACTTATAAAAATGATGCATGAAAATAAAGGAGGAATTCTTATTTCTGGTCATCTTGGAAACTGGGAAAATGCAGGAAATCTTTTAAGAGAGCGTATTACTCCTAAAATTAATGTATTAATGTTGGATGAAGAGGTGGAGAAAATTAAATCCTATCTTCAGCTTCAAACTGGAGGGCCTAAATTTAGCATAATTCCAATTAAAGATGATTTCTCACATTTGATATTAATGCACCAAGCTTTAAAACGAAAGGAATTTATTGCAATACATGGTGATAGATTAAATGGTTTGTCAAAAAGCTTAGAACTTAATTTTTTAAATGGAAGGGCTAAATTTCCAGCAGGTCCATTTATTCTTGCTCATAAATTTAAAGTTCCGGTTACTTTTGTTTTTGCAGTAAAAAAAACTAGTAAACATTATAGATTAAGCGCAACTGACCCAATTTATGCATCAGATTCTGAACTTGAAATAGCGCAAAAGTATGTTACTTGTTTAGAACAAAAAGTAAAAGAATCGCCCACACAATGGTTTAATTTTTATGATTACTATGAAGGTTAATAAAGAAAATATTAAAAATTATATTCCTCAACGAGAGCCATTTATAATGATTGACTCACTTGTTGATGCTTCAGAATTCGGTTTTAAGAGTGAATTTATTATCGCGTCCACAAATTTATTTCTAGAAAATGGTGTTTTGTCAGAGTCTTCTTTAGTTGAAAATGTTGCGCAAACTTGCGCTGCTGGATTTGGATATATTAATAGTTTAATAGCAGATGCTGAACCTCGTTTAGGTTTTATTGGAGCAATTACAAAATTGACAAACTTTAATTATGCAGCCTTGAATGATAAAATTGAAACTTCGGTTAGTATTTTAAATACATTTGAAAACATTCATTTAATTCAAGGTACATGTATTTCTAATGGAGAGAAATTATTAGAATGTCAAATGAAAATAGTATTGGCATGAAAATATTAAGCGCAGATATTAATTTAAAAGTAAGGTTTAGTGAGACAGATGCAATGGGTGTAGTTTGGCACGGAAATTATTTGAAGTTTTTTGAAGATGCGCGCGAACATTTTGGAGCCATTTACGGAATGGAATATTTAGATGTTTATAGAAATGGATTTTTCACACCAATCGTAAAATCAGAAATTAATCATAAATCAGTTGTTGATTATGGACATGAAGTTCAAGTGATTATTACTCTCACGTTTTGTGCAGCTGCTAAAATTATATTTGATTATAAAGTAATAAATACAACAACAAATCAAATAGCCGCTGTAGGACAAACGACGCAAGTTTTTATGGATGCAAAAGAAAGAACTCTAATGTTAAATAAGCCCGATTTTTATGAAACATGGGAAAAAAATCAAAACTGGAATATTGTATGAACGATGTTTTCATTACATACGGAAGTTTGATTACTCCATTAGGTAATTCAGTAACTGAGAATTATCAAGGTTTGTTAGCTGATAAAACAGGTGTAAAAGCTCACTATGAATGTGGCTTCAACAAAGAAACTTGGCAATTAGCCAAGATAGAAGAAATAAAGGAAAACAGGTATTCAACCCTCCTCAAAAAAGGTTGCGAAGAGCTAATCTCAACGATTTCAAAAGATATTATTCAATCGCCTAAAACTTTGGTTTTGGTTAGCACTACAAAAGGTGATATTGACGTATTTCCAAAGGATACTTTTTCGAGTACAATTCAAATTTTAAATCAAGAACTAGGTTTATTTAATAGTCCGATAATCGTTTCCAACGCATGTATTTCTGGCGTTATCGCTATTAATACTGCAGCAGATTATATACATTTTGAAAAATTTGAAACTGTTATTGTAATAGGAATTGATGTTGTTTCTGACTTTGTTGTTTATGGTTTTCAATCCTTATTTGCTTTGAGTGATGACCCTGTAAAACCCTATGATAAAGATAGAAAAGGTATTGCATTAGGAGAAGGAGTTGCTATTGTGATTTTATCTAATAAAAAAGTAAATAGTCAATTTCACGCAAAATATTTAAACGGTTCTTCATCCAATGATGCGAACCACATTTCTGGTCCTTCGAGAACTGGTGAAGGATTAGTTCGTTCCATTCAAAAAACCTTAGAGAGATCTAACGTTAAGGTTGAGCAAATTGATTTTGTTTCTGCACACGGAACGGGAACAATTTATAACGATGAAATGGAAAGTATAGCTTTTGAAAGAACAGCACTTCAAAACACGCCATTAAATAGTTTAAAAGGTTATTTTGGTCATACATTAGGGGCAGCAGGTGTAATCGAAGTTATAGTTTGTTTGTTATCCATGGAAAATAGTATACTTTTTAAAAGTTATGGATTCAGTGAAGTTGGAACGTCAAAAGAAATGAAATTGCTTACTAAAAATTTTAAAACTGAAGTTAATACAGTTTTAAAAACTGCCTCAGGATTTGGGGGAGGAAATGCTTCATTACTATTAATTAAAGAATAAGGATGAATTTAAAAGTAGCTTGTCATATTCATCCGAAAGGCATAACTGTTAATTCGAAAGAAATACTTTCAATACCTGCAATTGAATACGATTGGAAAAAATATATTTATCAATCTTTATCTTTAGAATATTCAAAGTTTCACAAAATGGATGCTTTGGCTAAAATGGCAATGTGCGGGTTGAAAGTGATTGAAAATGAATATGATTTAAATCATTTCAATGAAGAAGAAGTTGCGCTTATTTTTGCGAATAAGTCATCTAGTTATTTTTCTGACAACAAACACTTTACGAATTACAAAAAATTAAATACAATTAGTCCGAGTGATTTTGTATATACATTACCTAATATATTGACAGGTGAAATCGCCATCTTTAAAAAATGGTATGGAGAAAATGTGTTTTTTATTCAAGAAGAATTTGACCTTGAATTTTTTAAAGAGCAGATAAACTTCTATTTTTACAAAGGTGCAAAAGCATGTTTGTGTGGATGGATTGAAAGTAAGGAAGGCAAAGAAGAAGCAATTTTATTTTTTGTTGAGAAAGGGGATGAAAATCTAACCTTAGAAAAATTTGAAAAACAGTTAAAAGCTTAAAAGGATGAGTGAATTAAGAGAACAATTGAAAGCGCAAATTATTGAGCAATTAAACTTAGAAGATTTAACCGTTGCGGATATTGAAAATGATGAGCCTTTATTTGGAGATAAATTAGGGTTAGATTCAATAGATGCATTGGAATTTATTGTGTTGTTAGAGCAAAAATACGGATTGAAAATTAAAGATCCGAGTGAAGGAAAAGACATTTTTCAAACGATAAATTCATTAGCAGAATTTATCGAAAAAAATAAAAATTAAACATGCGTATTTACATTACTGGATATGGTGTAATTTCTTCAATAGGTTTGAATTCTGAAGAGAATTTTGAATCATTGAAAAAATTAAAATCTGGAATTTCAATTTGTGAAAATAGTATATTCAACGAGTATAAAGTTGGGAAAATTCACAAAACGAATGAAGAATTATCCAGTATGTTTAAACTTTCTACAGAGGGTTCTAGGACTTCAATTTTAGGTATGATTGCCTCTAAAGAAGCTTTTCAAGGGCATGTTTTAACACCGGAAATTAGAACAGGATTAATTTCTGGAACTTCCGTTGGAGGAATGGATATTAGCGAAAAAGCATATGCAGAATTTAAAAATGGAAATCTGAATATAGATGATTTTAAACATCATGCTAGCGGAACTACAACGGAAGAAATTGCCAACGAATTAGGCCTGGAGAATTGTTTTTTAAATACTATTTCAACGGCATGTTCTTCTGCAGCAAATGCAATAATGCAGGGAGCAAGGATGATTCAAAATAATATGCTCGATAGAGTTATAGTAGGAGGTACGGATAGTTTAACAAATTTTACTTTCAAAGGGTTTAGATCCTTAATGATTTTTGATGAAGAATGGTGTAAACCATTTGATGAAAACAGAAATGGTTTAAATTTAGGAGAAGGGGCAGGTTATTTAGTGATTGAATCAGAAAGATCATTGAAAATTACTAAAAAAGAACCTTTAGCCATTTTATCAGGTTGGAATAATTCATCCGATGCATACCATCAAACAGCTTCATCTCCAGAAGGTACTGGGGCTATTTTATCGATGACAAAAGCATTAAAAATGGCTAAATTAGATCCTTCTGAAATTGATTATGTGAACGCACACGGAACTTCAACTCCCAACAATGATGTGTCGGAATCAACGGCATTTTTAAAAGTATTTGAAGGAAAAGTACCAGCTTTTAGTTCAACGAAAGGATATACAGGTCATACATTAGCTGCTTCAGGTGGTATAGAAGCTGTTTTTGCTATTTTTGCTTTGAGAAAAAGTGTATTGTTACCGAATTTGAATTTTTCTACACCAATTATTGAAACGGGATTGTTACCTCAAACAACTTTTGAAGAAAATCAAAAAGTGAAACATGTTTTATCCAATTCTTTTGGATTTGGGGGTAACAATTCAACTCTAATTATAAGCTCGATAAATTAATGTTCTACATACATTCCATAGCATCCATTTCGCATCAGATTTCTTTTCGAAATGAAGGGTTTTCTAAAAATTTAAAGGTGTTAAATGAAGAAAATGAATTGATCTCTCCAGATTATAAAGAAATTCTTCCTCCCACAGCTTTAAGAAGATTGAGCACCATTCTAAAAATTGGTATGACTGCTGCAATTGAATGTCAATCGGAAATTGAATACGATGCAATTGTTGTAGGTACGGCCTTAGGTTGTTTACAGGATACGGAAAAGTTTTTAGTTACGATTGAGACAGCAACAAGTGATGTATTATCTCCAACGGCTTTTATTCAATCAACTCACAATACAATTGGAGGGCAAATATCTTTAAATTTAAAAAATCACGGGTATAATATGACGCATACACAAAATGCGTTATCGTTTGAGGTTTCTTTAATAGATGCAATACTTTTATTGAAAGAAGATAAAGAAAATGTGCTTTTAGGAGCGGCAGATGAAAAAATTGAGTTTCTGAAAAATTTACAACCGAATTTAATAAGTGATAAATACCCGCTTTCTACTTTGGCTACTTTTATGAACTTAAAAAATGAAAAACATTCGGATGGTATTTACATCAAAGATGTATATGTCAATTTCAATACTCAGAAAGATATTCAAACGGAAATAGATACTTTTTTAACTTCAAATGGACTTTCGACTGAAAAGTTAATCAATGTATATCATTCAAATGTTACTGAATTGAATCAATCTAATTACATTAATTATTTACCATTTACAGGTTTAAATTATTCAGCTTCTGCTTTAGCTTGTCATTTTGCTCAAGATGAATTGAAAAACTTAGAAAGTGGATCAATATTAATTGTGAATAATTTATGCTCAGGTAATTTAGGTCTGACTTTAATTCAAAAATGATAAAACACTATCTCAATATAGCTTTATTGTTATTAAATAGTACTATTTCCTATTTCTTATTCTATTCAACACCTTGGTTTTCTCTTTCGATGACGATTTCCATTGTGCTTTTTTCATTGATTTTAGGATTTGGAGTTTTATTTTTGAAATTTAATTATTTCCTGAAATCAATCAATACCATTAAATCAAACCAATGTCTTTTAACATTTGATGACGGCCCAGACTCAGTTTATACTCCACAAGTATTGAAAATATTAAAAGAACATAATGTAAAAGCGCTTTTCTTTGTTATTGGTAAGAAGGTAGAATCTAATCCTGAATTATTATCTCAAATAAAAGAAGATGGACATCTAATTGGAAATCACACCTATTCTCATAATAATTTCTTGTCTCTATTGCCTCAAAAAACAATATTTTCTGAAATTGAAAAAGGAAATGAGACTATTGAAAAATTTGTAGGTGAAAAAACGACCTTCTTTAGACCGCCTATAGGATATACTAACCCGAATTATGCTAAAATTATTAAAAAATTAGATATTAAAACGATTGGCTGGTCTTTAAGAAGTTACGACACTGTTTTTAAGAATTCTAATACATTATTAGCTAGATTACTTAATGGTGTTCGAAAAAATAGTATAGTGCTTTTACATGACAATTTACCAGTGACTTTAGCTGTTTTGGAAGAGTTTGTAATTAAGTCCAAAGAGAAAGGTATTATATTTGTTGAATTAAATCAAAAATTAGATATTTTCCATGACTAAGTATTTATTTATTTTCAGCCTTTTATTATTTTCATTTACTTCGAGTACTTTTGACTATATAAAGTTAAAAGACGCTTCAGAATGTAAAAAGAAAATCAAGGAGAAGTCGGGATCAACAAATACGTTATATGCGACTTTTTCAGAAAACAAATTTTCTAGTTTATTCAACAATCCTAAATCAGGAAAAGGTGAAATCTATTTTAAAAAGAAAGATAAAATTAGGTGGGAACATACCTCTCCAATTTCTCAGATTATATTAATTGATGGTAAAAACATTAAATACCAAGAAGATAAAAAAGAGGTAAATAATGTCACAACTACAAAAATTGTAAAAAAAATTCAATCGTTGATGGTAAATTTAATTAGTGGAGATTTTTTAAATGAGAAAGATTTCGCAATTGAATACCTTTCGAATCAATTAAATTACAAGCTGATTTTAAAACCAACTAGATCCAAACTTTCTAAGTATATACAAAAAGTTGAGTTAGTCTTTGACATTAAAAATCTAGCCTTAAAAGAGATGACTTTAGAAGAAACAGCAACAGAAAAAGTTGTATATGGTTTCAGTAACGTGAGTTTTAATAAGACCATTGAAGATAATAAGTTCACTAAATTTTAATTAGAAATGTTAAAAGATACATTTTACACTATTGAAAACATTCTTAAAGTAGAATTAGAAACCACATATTCTATTCGTTTAAATGCTGATCATGAAATATTTGTTGGGCACTTTCCTGAAAACCCAATAACTCCAGGAGTTGTACAAATGGAAATTGTGAAAGAATTAGTAGGAACTACATTAAATAAGATATTGAAGTTGGATACTATGAGTAATTGTAAGTTTTTAGCAATATTAAATCCTAATGAAAATCCTTTATTAGATGTTTCACTTACAATATCAGAAACAGAAGAACAAAAAATAAAAGTAAACGCTGTATTTAAAACGGAAAAAATTATTTTCCTAAAAATGAGTGCAGTTTATTCCAAATAAATTTACTTCTTTCGGAATATTTTTAACAGTATAAAACTCATTAAAACTCCCGCTATTCCTGCTGCTATTGCAAACAAGATTGCTCCAGTAAAGTATTGATATGAATTTGTTTTTATATCTTCTAAAGAAAATGACATGATCTGTTGATTATTTATGTCTCCCGTATAAAAAAACTGGCCAAATAAGAAACTTATATAAATAATAAAAGGAATCATAGGAGGCAATGAAATATTAGCTGCGGTAATAAATAAAACTTTATTCATACGAAAAAAGATAGAAAGCGGAATACCGATTAACAATTGAAATCCCCAAAGCGGAACTATTCCCATAAAAAAACCAAATCCTATTGAAAGTGCTTTAGTAAAACTAGATTCTTCGGGTTTTATTGCTTCATGTTTAATTCGTGCTGCAAATTTTTTAGAAAATAATTGTTTTGGATAAAATGAAAATAATGCAGCGGTAACTAAGATTGTATTTAATACACTAATTCTAAAAAAATCTCTTCCTGGTCTGAAGTGTGAAACTCTTTCCTCTTTATCGTAAAGGACTTTAACAGGAATAGATTTAAAACCTATTTTTTTCCAAGCACTTCTAACTATGATTTCAATTTCGAATTCAAACTTAGTAGAATAAAAGCGCATTTTTTTAAGATGCTCTAAAGGATATAAACGGAATCCAGTTTGTGTATCTGGAAGGTCAATAAATGTTTCTATTTTAAACCAGAAGTTAGAAAATTTATTCCCAAATGAACTTTTTGAAGGAACTCCTTCTTGTTCCATATTTCTGGAACCCATAATAATATGATTCGGAAATTCTATACAAGTAGCAATAAAACTTGGAATGTCTTCTGGAAAATGTTGTCCATCAGAATCAATTGTAATTGCATTTTCATACCCCAATTCAATTGCTTTATTTAATGCTCTATTTAAGGAATAACCTTTTCCTTTATTCCTTTCATTACATATAATATGAATTCTGTTTTCATATTCAGCGAGGATCTCTGGACTATTGTCCGTGCAACCATCATTGATTAAAATAATATTTTTAGAATCCACATATTTGAGGGTATTGTCAATTACCCTTTTTAGTGTTTTTTCATTATTATAGGTAGGGATGATGACACATCCTTTAATATCATTGATTTGCATCGATTTCAATTTCGTTTATTAGACGTTACAGAACATATTTCATTCCAAACAATATCAGCAGCTTTATCCCATGAAAAGAGTTTACTACGTTCCAAACCTCTTTCTGAAAGAGATTTTCTAAGTTCGGAGTTTACTGTCATTTCATTCATTTTTTCAAAAATATCTTGAACATCAAAAGGGTCACAATACAAAGCGGCATCGCCAGAAACTTCTGGTAATGATGTGAGATTTCCGGAGAGTATTGGTGTTCCACATCGCATTGCCTCAACCAAAGGGATTCCAAATCCTTCGAAATAAGGGATGAATGTAAAAACCGAAGCTGCTCCCATAACTTTTGCTAACTCTGATAATTGTAAGTGGCCAGTAAAATGTACTTTTTCTTTTACCGAGTCGGGAATATTAAGTTGAAATGTAGAGTTTTTCCATAAAGATTCTCCTACTATAATCATTTCATGTGTAGGGTTTTCTTGGTCACTATATTTTGAAAAAGCTTCTAATAAACGTTTTACATTTTTTCTAGGATGTATTGCTCCTACAAAAAGAAAATAAGGTTTTCCTTTTGTATATTTTTCTTTAATTTGATTTTTATCTATTTCTGATAAAGGTTTAAAAATGTCTGAAGCACCATTCCAAGCGACTGTTATTTTTTCATTTTCAATTGAATATGTATCTATAATATCTTGCTTAGAATAGTTTGAGACGGTAATAATTTTAGCTGCTTTGGTAGCAAATTTTGGAAAAAAGTTCCTTAAATATTTTCGAGTGGAAAAAGGTATGTCCAATGGATTATGCTCAAAATTTATATCGTGAATTACACCAATTTGAGGAACTTTAGATCGAAGAGAAAGATAGCCGTCAGGAGAAAAAAAGATATCTGCTTTGTATTTTTTTAATGCTCTAAAAACAGCAATTTCAAACCATAATATGTATAAAATTGGATGTCTAGCTGGAGGATTTAGAATAACTGGTGTAACATTTTTACCAAAAATATATTTTGTATCAAAAGCACGATCAAAGAAGAAAATAAACTCATGTTCGGGATGATTTTCAACCAAACGTTTAACTATTTCAAATGTATACCATCCAAAACCTTCCATTTTTGAAGAAAGTAAAAATCTTGTATTGATGGCAATCCTCATCTCTTAACGAGCCATTTCCATTAGAATATAATTTGTGCGTTTTTCAGCTCCTATAGTTGTACTTGGCCCATGCCCGCAAAAAACGGTTGTATCTTCAGGTAGTTGAAACATGATTTCTGCAATTGTCTTTTTTAAAACTTCCATACTTCCTCCAGGTAAATCTACTCTTCCATAACTTCCCTTGAAAAGAACATCTCCATTTATTACAAATTTATTTTGAGCATTGTAAAACACAACATGACCAGGTGCATGACCAGGAGTAAATAATACATCAAATTCAATTTCACCAAATTTTAATTTTTCACCACCTTTTAAAATATGAGTTGGTTGAGGAGAAGTTTTATATCCTTGAAATCCATATGCATGTGCATAATTTGGAACAGCATTTAATGTTGCGATATCGTCAGTATGTAAATAATAGTCTAACTTAAATTTTTCAATAATATATGAATTTCCCAAAACATGGTCAATGTGAGCATGTGTATTTAATAATGCCAATGGATTTAGTCCATTATCATTTATATATGCCAATAAAGTTTGTTCTTCCTCACGTTCATAACAACCTGGATCGATTATGACACAGTTTTTATTATCATCCGAAATAACATATGTATTTTCTTGAAAAGGATTAAACGGAAAAACTTCAATATATATAGCCATTTTTTAATTTTTGAAATGTAAAGGTAGGAGGATTTATTTAATTGATACAAGTCATTTTTACAATTTACACGAAGAATTTTAGGGTAAATATATAATAGAACTTATATGGCCACTCAAAATGTAGTCTTGTCAGGTTTACGAATGATTTTAGCTGTAGTGTTTTTAAAACAATTAATTTTTGAAAATCCCCTAGTATTTCTAATAATTATTAGTTTACAGAATTCGATGTTATTAATAATGTTTCTTTATTACTTTGGATTTTGAAAAATATATGTAATTTCATAAAAATTAACAAAAAATTAACAAAAATGTTTTCAAAAATAAAATCTGATTTACCTGCAAGTATAGTTGTTTTTTTAGTTGCACTTCCCCTTTGTTTAGGTGTTGCATTAGCGAGTGGTGCTCCCTTACTTTCTGGTGTTATTTCAGGTGTAGTTGGTGGAATAGTTGTTGGTTATTTGAGTAAATCAAACATCAGTGTAAGCGGACCCGCCGCAGGTTTAACTGCAGTAGTTCTATCAGCAATTACTAAATTAGGAAGTTTTGAAGCTTTTTTGTTAGCTCTTGTAATTGCTGGAATATTTCAATATATAGCTGGAATATTAAGAGGTGGAGTAATTGCTAATTACATTCCAGGAAATGTTATTAAAGGATTACTTGCTGCAATAGGAATAATCCTAATTCTAAAGCAGATACCACATGCATTTGGATACGATGGTGTTCCAGAAGAAGATTTTTCTTTTATACAATCAGATGATGAAAATACTTTTTCAGAATTATTAAACATCTTAAATTATTTTTCATATGGTGCCATTACAGTTACCACTGTATCTATTTTAATAATGATTTATTGGAGTAAAATTTCAATTGGTTGGTTGAAACGAATTCCAGTATCACTTTTTGTTGTAATAATTGGGATTTCGTTGAATACACTATTTTACCATTTCATTCCATTTTTATATATTCATAACGATGGCTCAAGTAATCACTTAGTTAATATTCCTAAAATAAATTCATTTTCATCCATTATTACTACTCCCGATTTTAAGAGTATTGGAAATTACCAAGTTTGGATTGTCGCAATAACGATTGCAGCAATTGCTTCACTAGAGTCTCTTTTAAATTTAGAGGCAGTAGAAAACATAGATCCTAAAAAAAGAATTGCTTCTCCAAATAGAGAATTAGTAGCACAAGGAATTGGAAACATTTGTGCTGGATTGATAGGAGGAATTCCAGTCACTTCTGTAATTGTTCGAGGATCCGTTAATATTCAGGCAGGAGCAGAAACTAAAGCATCAACTATTCTTCATGGGTTTTTACTATTAGCAAGTATTTTATTTATAAGCCCATTTTTAAATTTAATACCTCTTTCATCATTAGCAGCAATTTTGATCTTAACAGGTTATAAATTGGCTAAAATTTCAATTTTTAAAGAAAAATATAAGAAAGGAATGAATCAATTTGTACCTTTTATATCTACAATAATTGCGATTTTATTTACTGATTTATTGATAGGTGTGATAATAGGTTTAGGAATTAGTATTTCATTTATATTAGTTAGCAATTACAAAAATTCATTCAAGATAAAAAAAGAAAAGGTTAGTGTAAAAGAAACGATTAAAATTGAACTTCCTAATCAAGTTTCTTTTTTAAATAAAGCTTCGATAAAAAAAGCTTTATGGAAGTTGCCTAATAATTCTAATGTTATTTTAGATGCGAGGTATTGCGATTATATCGATGAGGACATCATAGAGTTGATTAAAACTTTTAAAAATACAATTGCAGTTGAGAATAATATTCATTTAAATATATTTGGTTTGGAAGAAGCTTTTCAGATAGAAGATCAGGTTCAATTTGTGAATGTGATTGATAAGGAAGATCAACTAAAATTAAGTCCGGAAGATGTTTTAGAAATACTTAAGTCTGGAAACCAGCGTTTTGCTGAAGGGAATTTAATTGAAAAATATTATAATCAGCAAATTAACGCCACGTCAAACAATCAAAATCCTATTGCAGTTGTAATTTCTTGTATTGATTCTAGGACAAGTCCTGAAATTATTTTTGATCTTGGGTTAGGTGATCTTATCTCTATTCGAATTGCGGGAAACATTATCAATGACGAGATTTTAGGAAGTGTGGAATTTGCTTGTCAAGAAATTGGACCCAAATTAATTGTTGTTCTCGGGCATTCTAATTGTGGAGCAGTTACCTATGCAATTCAATCAAAAGGGGATGGTAATGTAGCTTCAATAACATCAAAAATTGAAAAGGCAATCACACAGTGTAATTGCAATAGTTTGGCCCTAAAAGAAAATCCTCAACTTTTAAATAAAGTAATTAAAGCAAATACTAATAATTCAATCGCTGAAATATTAACTGAAAGTCCATATTTAAAATCTGAAATAGATTCAGGAAAAATTAAAATAGTTTCAGCCTTTTATGATACAACAAATGGATTGGTGTTTTTTGATTAACACCAATCCATTCATTTAACTAAACACTAGCTATATTCTTCGTTTGACACCAATTCTTACTAAAGGTCTTATAACATCATTCGTTTTATAGGTTGCAACAAAATCAATTCTAAAAATTTTTGCAATATTATCTATCCCTAGAAAGATTTCTTGGTAATTTCTATTATTTGAAGTGTAGGCTCCATTGATTCCAGCAACTTCTTCAAGGTGAAGTTTATTCAATAATGGAAATTTAGTAAAGAATAGTCCTAAAAATCGATGTTGAAAATGAATTTCGAGGTAATTATTATTTGTGCTAAATGTATAATAATCAAGTGCATTATAATTGTTTAATTGGTCTCTTCCTCCCCAGTTTTCAGTTCCATTTTTTAGAAATAATGTTTGATTTCCATTGAAATGTTTATAATCCATGAAATTCATATTTGAATTATTCATGAAACCACCTGCAATGATATCTATGTTTGATTTCCCCCAATAACCTAATTTAAATGATTTTCCAATTCCAACTTGATAGCGCCCAAAACTAACAGAACTTCCTAAACCTTTTATACCCTGTTCGAAGTCCCAATATAAAGTTGGTAAATGCGATCCTAAAACCCTTCTATAATTACCAATCATTTCAAAACGTTCTCCGAATGTATGTGATCCGCTGAATTTCAGAATAAATGCTTGATGTGTTTTAAACGCGAGTGAATCTGAAAGTGGGTTAAGTGGATTGTTTGATGTTGTTTGATCTTTTGGTTGTGCGAGTAAATACCAGTTTTCATGATTTTGCAAAGCCCTTCTCTGCGCATAGCTTATCCCAAATTGAATTTTTGGACCTGATTTTAATACATCATAGTAAGAAAATCCTATACTTGATTTTTCATACAATTTCATGAAGTTTTGACGCATAAACAAGGAATATCCTGCATTTACGATGTCCATAATTGGTTGACTACCGTTGAATTGGTAAATGTAATTTCCTGCCTCAATGTTCCAACCTTTTTGTTCTTCCCAATTATTTCTTCCACCACTCAATACAGTGTATAGTTTGTGGGATGAGAAGCCATATCGAAATCTAGAAGATATATTAAAAGTATTATAATTACTCATCTTTAAAGTATCTATAATATTATGTTTAAAACTTATTTCGACCTCAGACTTTAAGCCTTCTACTGTATTATATCCAGGTTGCGCTAATAATCCAGACATATTAATTGAGTTTGATCTTTTACGATAAGTATACCCACTAAGAAAAACTTTTCCAAGCGTTATTTTATTTCTTTTTTTCTTGATCGAATCTGGAACATCTTCAAAATCGTAACGCTTTTTCATGGATAATGTATCCAATTTTGTGTAGTATTTTTCTTCCTCTTCCGTTAAAATAACTGGTCTATTTTCTTTCCAATAGCTAGTGTCTTTTTTTACAGCATCTTCTGCAATTGAAAAGACTTGTTTAATAAAAAACTTTTTAGGAAATTTTTTGTTAAACTGATAGTTATAAAAAGATCCAACAGCTACAAATCCTATTTTAAAACCAAAAAATTTATAACGTTGATTAATAGTAGTTGAACGCGGTGAACTTATAGAATCATTAATAATTCCATAGGTCTGACGGATATACATTGTGTCTAAAAATTCAATACCGGAAGATTTAGTAACAAACAAATCTACACTGTGGATACTCCATGTTTTGTCGTTAATGTATATATGCCCCTCAAAAACTGCTTCAGCTTTATTTCTTGGAGTAACTTTAATTTTATAAACATTATTTCCGTCTTCTACAAATTTTGAAACCATACTATATTTATAGAGTAAAATTCCTCCATCTGCAATTGGTGATATAAAGGGTTTTTCTGCTAATCCTGGTAAATTGTTTTGGTAAAAATTAAAGTCTAATTCTCTTACACGATTTCGACTCATGCCTTGTTTTCTTCCAGCAACCTTGGAAGACAGCATTTCTTCTTTATAATTGTCGGGTCGTTGAAAATTATACCTAGAAACAGATTCAGTTAAATACATTAATCCAATATCATTTGAATCTGGTAATTCTGCTTTCTTTAAAAATGCGGGTATTTTTTTCGGAACTGAATCAAATCTTTCAACCCCTTTTATATAAATATCTACAGAATAATTATCAAGCATTTTATCAAAACGTTCCATTTGAGAATTTGCCTTTTTAATAATTTCATATCCTCTATCTTTTGCTTTAACAGCAACTGTAACTTCATCTAATTCCTTAGATTCGGAGGCCATCACAATTTTAACATCTTTAATTTTGGATTTTGAACCAATTACATAGGTTTGTTTTTTAAATCCAAATGTTTGAAATACAATTGCTAATTTTTGTCCTTCCTTTATTTCTAAGTAAAAATCTCCATCAAAATTTGTAACTGTCCCATTCGATGAACCTTCAACAAATACATTTGCATAGGGAATTGCATCGCCATCGTGATCCACTACTTTTCCGTTAACAGCTAAATAATTTTCTTTTATTCCAATTGAATTTAATGCAAAAGCAATTTTAAAAGCTTCTTCTTTTAATCCAGAATATCTTCCAGAGGAGCCTCCATGGCCACCTTCCATTGTTGTTTTTAAAAGTAACATATTAGTATCAGTCTTCAAATCTCTTAATCGCGCAACATACTGTGCTGCCGCCCAAAAAGGTACTCTGCTATCGTTATAGCCATTTGTAACTAACATATTTGGATATTCTTTCTGTTGGATATTATGCAGCGGACTATATGACTTTATATATTGATATTCTTTTTTAATATATGGATTACCAATTTCATCAAAATGATATTTTATATTTGGCCAAAGTGTATCTAACATATCTTCCAATGTATTTACGAATGGGACATCTGCTATAATAGCACCGTATAATTCTGGTTTAGAATTTGCAACTCCCCCCATTAATAATCCACCTGCGCTACCACCTTGAGCAACGATTTTTTTAGGCATCGTATAAGAAGAATCGATAAGGGATTGAGTACAATCTACAAAATCATTGATGGTATTTTGTTTTTTCATCATTTTCCCATCATCGTGCCAATGTTTTCCTAATAGACTTTCTCCTCTAGGATGCGCAATTGCACACACAAAATTCCTATTTAAATATGGTAAAAATGCCTTATTAAAATTTGGGTCTTGATTCATCCCATAGCAAGCATAAGCAGTTATGTACATTGGATTTTCACCATTTCTTTTCATCGATTTTTTATACACTAAATCTATTGGAATTTTTTTACCATCTCTAGATTTTGCCCATATTCTTTCTGTTTTATAAAGGGTTGGGTCGTAATTTTTTACAGTATCTCTCCAAACAATTTCCGAAGTGTTATTTATTAGATTGTATTTATAGATTGTTGTAGGAGTAATAAGTGATGAAAATGAATATTCTATTGAGGTTGAGTCGTATTTTAATTTATTTGAATAATTAATAACTCCTATGGATTCAGGTCCAATAATTTGAGTTCTTTTTTGGGTTTTTCGTTCTATAGTTAAAAGTTCATTCATTCCATTTTTTAATCTACTTACGATGTAATAATTTCCTTTTACACTAAACGATTCAATAACTGCACCTTTTTCTTCAGGAAAAAGGACACGTTCATTTTTTGGATTTTTTATTTCTATTTCTTTTACAATGTTATCAGGTGCATTTTTATTTGTTGTTTGAATAAAATAATCTCCATCAACATGCATTATACTTGATTGAATTCCTTTTTCTCCTAGATTTATTTTACGCATGGAATGATCCGTACTTTCTAAATCAATTACATATATATCTCCAGTCCATCCCATAAATACGGTAGTGATAAATACAAATCGTTTACTTTCGGATAAATTAATATTTAAATAGCCACTTCCTTCTAAGTTTTCAAAAATCAAAACATCTGTTAAAGTATCTGTACCAATAATATGTTTAAATAATTGATTGCCTAATTTGGTTTTAGGATCTTTTTTTAAATAATAGAGGGCACTATTATCTGATAGTAATATAAAACCTCCAACTTGAGATATTCTTTCTTTAAAAACACTGTCTTTAGCTATGTTTTTAATACATAATGTGCCGAAATCACCACCTTCAGTATTAATTGAATAAGCTAATAAAGAGTGATCTTGAGATAATTCAAAGCCAGCAATTTGAAAATATCCAAATTCTTTTGCCTGTATATTTGGATCTAAAACTATTTCCTCTTTTGCCGTTAAACTATCTTTTTTACGACATTCGATCGAATGTTCTTTTCCTTCTTCACTTCGAGAATAATAGTAGTAATTGTCTAATTTATTTGGTCTAGAAACGTTATTTTCTTTCATTAAACCTCTCATTTCTTCGAAAATTTTCTTCTGTAAAATGTTAGAGGATTTCATTCTAAAATCTGAATAGGTGTTTTCTGCAGATAGATAATTTATTATATCGGGTGTATCCTTTGTTCGCATCCAAAAGTACGGTTGAGAAACAGTGTCTCCATGTGTCACAAAATAATAGGGAGTTTTTTTAGCTATTGGGTAATCGACTTCTTGTTTTTCACTGTTTTGAGAAAAAGAAAAATAACAAATAAAAAAGAAAAGTGTGGATACAGGTATTTTCATACGGCAGTTTATTTTATGTTTGAAGGCTCAAATTTATTATTATTTATTTGATATAAGTTTTATTTTCAGAATTTGGCACATTTAATTTTAATATTTTTTTAGATTTTCCTTAAAAATTTCAGATACTATTATTCTATTATATCCGTTGTATATTTGTATGGATGTTAAAATGGGTGCGTTATAGTATTTTCATACTGGTTCTTTTTTTCTCTTTTGCGTCATTTTCGCAAGAAACAAATTTTCGTACACGAACAATTTCTCCTACCAATGACACTATAAAATTAGATAGTTTAACTATTTATCCTAATTCATTTAAGTTGATGTGCGGAGGATTTCAACTTTCTAGAAATGAATATGAATTGGATTATTCAAAAGGTAAATTGCTTATTTTTTCAACGTGCTCGGATTCCATTACTATAACGTATAGAGTTTTAGCTATCAATTTAAATAAAGTTTATGGAGATAGAGATTCAAGTCTTATTTATATTCAGCAAAAGGGAAATCGGGATAAATTTTTAATTAGTTCAACGGATACTAAACAAGATATTTTTGGAGGTGCTGGAATTACAAAAAATGGAAGTATTTCCAGAGGTGTAGCATTTGGAAACAACCAAAACTTAGCTGTTAATTCATCTTTGAATTTAGAATTATCAGGGGATATTACACCAAATTTAAAATTATTAGCCTCAGTTTCTGATAATAATTTGCCCATTCAAGCAGATGGAAATACCAATAAATTACAAGAATTTGATCAAGTTTTTATTCAATTATATAACGATAGATTTAAAGTAATTGCGGGTGATTTTTGGTTGAAAAAGCCTAATGGTTATTTCATGACGTACAAGAAAAGAGCGCAAGGTTTAACGTTAGAAAATACATGGGGAGAAGATACAAGTCATGTTTGGAAAACGCAATTAAGTGGAGCTTTATCTAAAGGTAAATTTGCGCGCCAAATAATTCCAGGAATTGAAGGGAATCAAGGTCCTTATCGTTTAAAAGGAAATGAAAATGAGCCTTTTATAATCGTTTTGGCGGGTACAGAAAATGTGTATATAGATGGTCGATTATTAACGAGAGGGCAAGAATATGATTATGTTGTAAATTATAATTCTTCTGAAGTTGTTTTTACTTCAAGAAATCAAATAACAAAAGATTCTCGAATTGTTGTTGAATTTCAATATTCGGATCAAAATTATGCCAGATCATTATTTCAGTCAGCTACAACATATCATTCTAAAAAAATGGATTTTTGGATCAATGGATATACAGAGCAAGATGTAAAAAATCAACCTTTACAACAAAATTTAACGAATAGTCAAAAATTGTTGTTATCCAATATTGGAGATAGTCTAAAGTTAGCCAGAAGTACAAGTATTGATACTACGGTTTTTGTTGATAATCTTGTGCTTTATAAAATTATAGATTCATTAGGATTTGATTCCGTTCTTGTCTATTCGGTAGATAAAAATTTAGCGCATTATAAAGCAATTTTCGAATTTGTAGGTAAAGGAAAAGGGGATTATATTTTCAGTAATTTCAATGCTTTGGGTAGGGTTTATAAATGGGTATCACCAATAGGAGGAGTTTCTCAGGGAGACTATGCGCCATCTCGTCTTTTAGTTACTCCGAAACAAAAGCAAATGGTTACTTCCGGGATTTCGTATCAATTAAAAAAGGGACTTAGAGCAGAAACGGAGATAGCATATTCTAAAAATGATTTAAATACGTTTTCATTGTTAGATGGTCAGGATGATCAAAGCGCTGCAATTCGAAGTAGACTTTTAGGAGTTCGATCGTTAGGAAAGGATTCTCTGTCAAAGTGGAGCTTAGAATCAAAACTTGAAATTGAATCGTTAGATAAAAATTTCAGTCCAATAGAACAATATCGGGCAGTTGAATTTGATCGAGATTGGAACACTAGAAATAAAGGTTTTCGAGGAAATCAATTGGCAACAACGGGAGGATTGAATTTTAAAAATAAAAAAAGAGGAAATATTAACGTTGAAGCGCAACAATATTTGATAGGTACAAATTATCACGGGTATAAAGCTAGAAGTAATGGAAAATGGAATCAAAACGGCTTAAATTCTATCTGGGATGGTAGTTATTTATCTAGTCAGGCCTTGGATAAAAATGAATTTATTAGGCATAAAATTGAAATTGCAAAAAGTGTAAAAACATTTAAAATAGGTTACAAAGATGATCATGAATTAAATAGATATTCGACAAAAAATAATGTTTTACAATTGTCTAGTTATCAGTTTTTTGATTATCAATTTTATGTTTCCAATGGAGACTCAACAAAAAATAGTTATAAAATATTTTATAGAGAAAGATACGATCAAAAGTCGGACAGTTCCGATTTAAGACCAATTGCTAAAGCTCGAACAACAGGAGGTGAAATAAAAATCATTAGTATAAAAAATCAAACGCTGAACATTGTTGCAAGTTATCGTGAACTGAAAATTGTAAATAATAAATTAACAGCTCAAACACCTGAAAATACTTTACTTGGAAGAATCGATTACGAGTTGAGAGCTTTAAAAGGTGCTGTAACATGGAATAATTTCTATGAGATTGGATCAGGTTTAGAATTGAAAAAAGAATTCCTCTATATTAAAGTAAATGACGGTCAAGGAGTTTATACTTGGATTGATTATAATTTGGATGGTGTAAAAGATTTAAATGAATTTGAGGTTGCTCAGTATATTGATCAAGCAAGTTATATTCGTGTTTTTACTCCTAGTAATGTATATATTAAGACATATTCAAATGAGTTAAATGAAGGTTTGTTCTGGCGTCCTGAACGTATTTGGTCTAACAAAGAAGGAGTGTTAAAATTTTTATCTCGTTTTTCTGATCAAGCTAGAATAAGATTGAATAGAAAGACAAATATTTTCAATGGGGTAGATGCCTTTAATCCATTTTCTACCGCAATTCGAGATACAAATTTAATTTCAACCAGTAGTAATTTAAGAAATTCATTATTTTTTAATCGTACTTCAAGTATCGTTGATGCAGAGTTTACATATCAAGATACTCGTTCTAAAAGTCTTTTAGCTAGTGGATTTGACTCTAGACAAAATACGTATAAAGAAGTTGCAGTTCGTTGGAATATTAAGAAAATTGTAACTTTAGAATTAACTGGTCAGAAAGGTATTAAAATCGCAGATGCCGATTATACATCAGGAAGAAATTATTATTTAAATTATTATTTTGTTAAACCAAGTTTTATTTTTCAACCAACTACAACATTTAGAATTTCATTAGATGCTCGTTATTCAAACAAACTAAATAGTCCTCAATTTGGAGGAGATATTGCTAAGGTAAAAGAATTAGGATCCTCTTTTAAATATAATCGTGCTGAAAAAGGAAGTTTCAACGGAACTTTTACTGCTGTTAATATAAAATATTCAGGAGTTCAAAATTCTCCTTTAGGTTTTGAAATGTTAGAAGCATTAAAACCCGGACTTAATTTTACTTGGAATTTAGGCTACCAACATTCTGTTTCTAAAACAGTTCAAATTTCTTTTCAATACAATGGAAGAAAATCAGAAAACAGTAAAATGATTCATTCCGGCGGAATGGAGGTTCGAGCATTCTTTTAGACTTCAATTTATAATAAACCAAAAAAAGGCTGTCTCTTTCGAAACAGCCTTTCAGTTTGAGCCGCAAAATATTACGTCTTTACATTTTTATAAGTGTATTATTTCACAATTTGCTTAGTAGTAACTTGGTTGTTATTTCTAACAGTCACAATGTAAGAACCTGCAGATAATTCGTTCATATCAATTTTGATTAATTTATCGTTGAACGATTTTCTTACTACCGTTTTTCCAGCGATATCTGTAATTATAATTTCTGAAGCTTGATTATTATCAAGTGAAATCATTACATATTCTCTGAATGGGTTAGGATAAATTCCAACGTTTTTCTCTTTTTTGATTTCAGATATTCCTGCTCCACCACCTGTTGTTTCGGTAGTGATTTGTAATTGGTCGTAAGCTGTCAAGAATTGCCCAGTTGTTTTTGTTGGACAATATAACTGAATTGCAAATAGGAAGACACCTGCTGAATCACTTAATGCATATACATTCGTGATTAATGTACTTACATTTGTTACGTCAACTATTGTCCATACAACGGATACTGAATCTGTACCAATCATTGTGTAACTTGAAATTTGGGCTGAAACAATGTGAGCTAAATCAATCAAACAATTAGAGATTGCTTGTGCATAACAACTATCGACAATCACTGGAGGCGTTCCTATTGGATTTGTATTTACAATTGTGTTTGCTGGGGATGTGATAATGAAATTAATCACTAATGTATCATTGACAGCATCAACAATTGTAACAGATTGTAAACCTCCACATAAATAGGAAGTTGTAGACTCTGTTGAGTTATTTGAATACAAGAATGTATATGGTGCTGTTCCTCCGTATACGATTGCAGAAGCTGAACCATCACATCCGTTAGCTACAACCTCTCCCG
>CALPSU020000005.1 GCA_943326315.2 Chryseobacterium gleum | reverse complement strand
TAAACGGAACACATTGGAGCCCTGACTCAATAGAAAAATCGTTCGTTGGTTCTTTGTAAATGAATACACTTGACGTCTGACTATCCGTGCAATTTTCATAATTGGCAGTTAATGTAATTGAGATATTTCCAGTAACATTAAATGATACATTATTTACATCTAGATCTGTTGAAGTATTTGGATATGCATTATTTCCAAAATTCCATGTATAATTTGTGAGTGGTGAGCCAATTTTAGTTCCATCAAAGTTGAAGCTATTTCCTGTAATACAAAGAGAATCATTATTCGTAAACCATATATCTAGAACTTCATTCATTACAAGTGTATGAAAGCTAGAGTCAATACAAGCTCCTTCTGAACTAGCAATTAATTTCACTTGATATGAACCTGAATTCGGAAATGTATAGGTAGGTTGAAATTGATTACTAGTATCGGATAGGATAGATGAAACACCGAAATCCCATTTAAATTTAGTAGCATTTAAAGTTGAATTTAAAAGACTTGTTGTTAAACCATCGCATAAATAATTTGGAGGTGGATGAAAATCGACCGTAGGCTTAGGAAATATATAAATAGAATCTTTATATACATCATTGCAAGTTCCAATATGCCCAATTAAAGTTACAGGAATAAAACCTGAAGCATTGAAAATAACACTGTTAACATCTAAATCAGTAGAGGAAAGTATTGAAGAGTTTGGTCCAAAAACCCAAGTGAATGTTGCGTTTGATGTTCCAATTGCTGTGCCATCAAAATCAAAATTGTTTCCAATTATACAAACTGAATCCGGAGAAGTTGTATACGAGACTTCTAAAAGTTCATTTACAACAATTGTTTGCATAATTGTATCTGTACATGGCCATCCAGGGTTTGCAATTAGTCTAACTTGATAAGTTCCTTGTACGGGATATGTATAACTAGGTTGATATTGCGTGCTTACATCTGTACTAATATTAGGAACGCCAAAATCCCAAGCGTAAGTTGTCGCTCCAAATGAATTATTGTCAAAAGAAACGGTTAATCCTTGACAGTAGGATACAAAATAACTCATATTTTCTTGTGAAGGAATATCAGCAACTAGGGTTATATTACAATCAATAACCCAAAATAAAAAATCACGAATAGTTTGTCCAATTAGAATACCGTTTCTATATTCTTGAGCAAGAATTGCTACAGCGTATTTACCAACTAAATTTGGATCAACTGTCAATAAGCCAGTAGTGGAATTTATACTAATTGATGAACCACTACCTAATGGATTTGAAGAAGTATATCCTCCCAACCATGTAACTGGTATATAAGGTGGAGCTGGTGGAGGATTTGGTTGAGGTGAAGTTGAATTTGCTCCTGAAAAAGGTGTTATTAGGGAATATTCTAAAACATCTCCGTCTGGATCATTACCACTGTGGTCAAATAACAATGTTTCACTATTACATAAAACAAGAGGAGGATAATTATTAAATCTTGGACTATTATTTGTTTGAAAGTTTGTCTCAAGACCTGGAATATGAGCAACTAATGTTAATCCGGTACCTCCTGGATCTAATAAATTTGTTACTTCATCACCACGACAACATCTTTGATAGGATAAAGTATATCCACCAGTAATAGGAGGTAAAGTTATAATTGTAATATACGTTATTTTGTCAATTGAAATATCTGTTGGAGGCGAAACACAAGGATTGTTAAATACGATCGGAATCGGAATCGGAACTGACGTTAATGGAATTAACACGTTACTTATTAATAGGCCAGAACTATTATAAATTCCTAAAGAAAGTGGGTCGTCGTAAGCTACACCAGCTAAAACATCTCTGTAAATTGTAATAGAAATCCTATATTGATTGTTTCCAAGATAATCGTAGTAAATTTCACCTCCTACAATATGATGGGCAAAAGAACTAAGCCAGCATAGTAAGAAAATAAAAGTTAGACGAAATCTCATAAATTATCTATATTTTGTTTGTTATCAAAAGTATACTTATTCTTTGAAACACAAAATTAAAACGATTTATAAAACGTTAATAATTAGTTAAATGTAGTTAAATTTATTAAAAAAAGTATGTCGTCAAAAAATTGAAGTAGTATACGTGTAATTAAGTTTCAACAATGATTTTTGACTAGACACTTTTTTATTTTTTCCTCCAGTTAAAAAATGTGGTATAGATTTATTATATACAGTAGCCATTTTAGAATAATAATCAATTTTAGTTGGGTGTTCTGGAAAACATCCGTTAACTATTTCTCCCCAATAATTGTCGGTAATGATTTTTTCGATTAATCCAATGGCATCGTTCAAATGAATTAAATTGACATTTGCATCACCATTTGGTATCTCTTTTTTATTAGAAAGTTGATTGATGGGATGTCTATTCGGACCTATTAATCCTGCAAGTCGAATTATTGTTAATCGATCAGATAAAATTTCTTGGAGATTAATTTCTACTTGAACAACTTTTTTTAAAGCATCTTGCTCTGTAAATACATACTCTTCATTGGCTTCTAAAATATCATCTGGATATACGCTAGTTGTACTTACAAAAATTACTTTGCTTTTAATTGGTATAAAGGATATTATTTTTTGAATTTTTTCTGAATAATTTTCAATTTTGCTGGGAGGAATGTTAATTATAACTATTTCGATATTTTTTAGAAAAATTGAAATCTCTTCTAAATTAGGTTGATTTAATGACCAAATTTTGGCATTGATTCCTTTTTCAGAAAGAGTAGATATTTTAGAAACAGAAGTTGTAGTGCCAGTTATTATATGCCCGTTTTTAATCAATGAAATAGCTAAAGGAAACCCTAACCACCCACAGCCTAAAACAGCTATCTTTCGCATGAAATAAAATTAAAAAAGACTTATTTTTTATTTAGAGTACTTTTTACAGCATCCATTACTCTTTTAACATTTGGAAGCGCTTCTTCTATTAAAGTTGGTGAAAAAGCAAATGGAGTATCTGTTTGGGTTACTCTCATTACTGGAGCATCTAAAAAATCAAAAGCATATCGTTGTAGATGGTAAGCAATTTCAGAAGAAATTGAACCTAATGGAAAAGCTTCTTCTAAACAAACACATCTATTCGTTTTTTTAACAGATTCTATGATACAGTCATAGTCAATAGGACGAACAGTTCGAAGATCAATAATTTCACAAGAAATACCTTCTTTTTCAAGCAATTCAGCAGCTTCGTGAGCAACTTTCATCACTTTTCCAAATGATACTATTGTTACATCCGTTCCTTTTCTTTTAATGTCAGCAACACCGATTGGAATAATATAATCTCCTTCAGGAATTTCTCCTTTATCACCATACATTTTTTCAGATTCCATTATAAGAACTGGATCATTATCTCTAATTGCAGCTTTTAATAAGCCTTTTGCATCGTAAGGAGTTGAAGGAACGACAACTTTTAATCCTGGAATATTTGCATAAAAAGACTCAAAACTAGTAGAGTGAGTTGCTGCTAACTGACCTGCAGGACCATTACCACCTCTAAAAACGATTGGACAATGAAATTGCCCTCCCGACATTTGTAGCATTTTTGCAGCACTATTTATTATTTGGTCAGCAGCTAAAATAGCAAAATTCCAAGTCATAAACTCAACAATCGGTCGAAGTCCATTCATAGAAGCTCCAACTGCAATTCCTGTAAAACCAAGTTCAGCAATAGGTGTATCAATAACACGTTTTGAACCGAATTCATCCAACATACCTTGCGATACTTTGTACGCTCCGTTATATTCCGCTACTTCTTCACCCATTAAAAAAACATTTTCATCGCGACGCATTTCTTCGCTCATCGCTTCTCTAAGGGCTTCTCTATATTGTACAGTTCTCATACTTCTTTATTTTACAATCTCATTAAGAGATAACAAGGGCAACAAAAGTAATGTTTTTTAAAATAAATTACTAGAAAAATAGTCTAAAGAAAGTATGTTTCTTACTTTTTATTTCCTACGCAATTCAAAATTTTGTCCAAGATAAACTTTTCTTACTTGTTCATCGGAAGCTAATTCTTCAGCAGTTCCAGCTTTTAAAATATTTCCTTCAAATAAAAGATAAGCTCTATCGGTTATTGATAAAGTTTCTTGAACGTTATGATCCGTAATTAAAATACCGATATTTTTATTTCTTAAATCGGCAATTATACTTTGTATATCTTCAACAGCAATTGGATCTACACCTGCAAATGGCTCGTCTAATAAAACAAATTTTGGATTTGTAGCAAGAGCACGAGCAATTTCTGTTCTTCGTTTTTCTCCTCCAGATAAAGAATGACCTAAATTTTTTCTAACATGTGTTAAGCTAAATTCTTCCAACAATTGCTCTAATCTTTCCAAGCGTTGTGCTTTATTAAGTTTAGTCATTTCTAAAATTGCTAAGATATTATCTTCTACGCTTAGCTTTCTGAAAACGGAAACTTCTTGTGGCAAATACCCAATACCTAATTGTGCTCTTTTATACATTGGGTAATTTGTAATATCAAGATCGTCTAAAAATACCGATCCAATATCTGGTTTTACTAGGCCTACAATCATGTAAAATGAAGTAGTTTTTCCCGCTCCATTGGGACCTAACAATCCAACAATTTCACCTTGATTTACTTCAATAGTAACACCTTTTACAACGGCTCTACCTTTGTAAGTCTTTTGAATTGTATTTGTGTGTAGTTTCACGTTTTAAAATCTATGGTGTAAAGTTAAAAATAAAAAGTCATTTTTGCTCGTATCCCGAATGGGCTTATTCCTGGATTTAAATGTGAAAGCCTGCAAACCAAATCCACCCTTCCATATTTAAATATATTTTCTATTCCAATACTCGCTTCGGAATAAGGTATTTTACCAAACTGTTTAGTAAAAGATGGTAAAAGCATTTCCTTTTTGTTTTTCTCAGAAATAGCTCCATAAGTTATTCGTGCAGACGAAACAAATCTCCACTGAAGTTTTTTTATTACAGGAATTCTATCTAAAAATAGTCCTCCAAAATGTTGTTCAATATATCCTCCAATGTATTTATCTGAGATAAATTCAAAAAAGCTCATTTTATTAAAAGTTGTCGAAGAAAGCCAATAGGTTTGATTTGTTTCGTGTACTTTTAAGAATGGATAAGCAGTTGATCCGAATACATATCCAGCATTTAAACCATAGCGAATCCGACCTAATACACCTATTTGTTTAGTGTGATCCAGTTGAAATTCAATTTTTTGGTAGCTGTAGTTTCCTCCAAATAAATTTTTTATTCCAAAAATTCCTTGAAGACTTAATATTGGATATTTAGAAGTAAGGGTTTTACGATCGAAAGGCCCAGAGATATATTCTTCATCTTTTGTCCAACGAATTCTCCCAGTAATTTCGCTAGTCGTAATTTGACGAATAGTATCATTTTGATTTTTAAATTCATCGAATCTAATATAGTTAGCAACACCTAATGGAGTAAATTCTTTCCATTCAAATCCACCAAATAAAACGAAATCTTTCTGGACGTCTTTTTCTAAATTAATTCCTGCTTTTTGAACGAATGTAAGTTTATCTAAAGGCCCAGTTCTAAATAATGTCCCAAATGTAGACCCTATAGCTGCAGCATTAGGAGATTGACCAATTTGTTGTATGTCATAGTTGTAATAACTACTTAGTAAACCTCGCTTTTTTGGAGAAATATTAGCTCTGAAAGATACTCCATATTTAAGTTTTTCATCTTGAGTTCCATAGGCAATTCTCCCTCCAATTTCAATTCGTTTTGAAAATTTATTAGATGACCGAAGAGCTAAACCAAATCGATATTTTTCTACTGGATTAAAACTAAAAAGACTCGACAAATTACCAATTTCAATAGTATTCAATTGAAAATATCCTGTTGAAACAAAATAGATTGCCTTTTTAAAATTTTTATAGGCGGGTAATTTAGATAAAGAATCCATTGAGGTAACTATTCCATTCTCCTGATTTGTCAAAGCTGAATGTCTATTATTCTTCCAATATAAATCATCTCTTTTTTTAGCTTCATCTAGAATTTCAACTGCATATTGCGATTGATAAAAAGAAAGTGGTTTCGCTTGGTTAATGATATACTTATTTCTAGATGAATTTTTTCTAATAAATATTCCATATGTTTTTTTGTTTTCTTGGATATTCGCATCAATAAATATTTTTTCATTTGTAAGTACCCATTTTTTAGGAGATATCTCATTGAATTCATGCTCAAAAGAAAGATTTTGTATATAATTAATATTTGCTCCAGAGGACATGGTTCCACTAATTTTTTTAATTGCAAAAGTTGTGTCGTTTATCCACATTTCTCCTTCAAAAGTTAAATCTCCGGATCTTTTTGGCGTGAAGGTTAATTTATAGCACCATTTGTTATCAATAAATGTTGAGTCCTCTAAATAGTATTTATAAAAGATTCTTGAAAAATTAGCTATCGGGCTTATAAAAGACTTGTTAAAAATATTTATATAGTTATCATAAATATTAATATCGAGATACATATCCCCTAAAAATTGGTTTAATTGAATATTTTCAACACCCGTTATTCTAGTTGCAGTAACAACTTCTTTTTTCTTTTTAGGACTATTTAAATAATAAAAATTAGAAATGGATTCACTCAAAATTAAGGGTAAATATTTTTTACCTTCTTCCGTAGTGTCTAAATTTTGAAAAATAATATCAAACTTTTTAATTAAACGATTATCAAGAATTTTTCTATCTAGATTGTTAATGTCAACTTCAATTTTATTGTATAACTCATATTCATATGAGTCAAGATTTTCTTTATTGTTAAGTTCCTTATTTGAAATAACTTTTTTATGTAATCGAATTGATGGTAATTCATCAGGAGGAGAAATGATTACCTCTTCAACTTCCTTTATTTTTGGAACTAAAAAAGCATTTAATTGAATTACAGTGTCATTTCGTAGTTTGAAGGATTGGGAGTAATATCCATAAAGATTAAAAAAAATAGAATCAGAATCATTATTTATCTCAACAGAGTAAAATCCAATACTATCAGTGATTATATTTTTATTAGATAAAGCAAAATTTACCTTTACAAAAGGAAGTGATTCACCAGTAGAATAATCTTTAACGACACCAAAAATCTTGGTTACTTGTCCGAATGAAAAAGAATAAAAAAATAGAATAAAAAATAGAAAAATATTTTTATTCATTTTTAAAATTCGCCACGTTTGAGTTTGTTTTTCTCAACTCTAGCAACAACAAAAATTCCAACTTCGTATAGTAAAAGTATTGGAATAGAAACAACAATTTGACTAACAATATCAGGGGGAGTAATTGCTGCTGATAATATTAGTACACCTACTATGGCATGTTTACGATATTTCCTTAAAAACCCAGCTGTGATTATTCCAAGCTTTGCTAATAAATAGGAAACTACGGGTAATAAAAAAAGTAATCCAGTATAAAATACAGTGGATAGAATAAGACTCATATAAGAGCTAATCGTAGGTATGTTTTCTATTTGTTTACTCATAGAAAAAATCGCAAAAAACTGAACGCATAATGGAGCTACAATAAAATATCCAAAAGTTATACCTAAGAAAAATAATAAACTGACATAGAAAACAATTCCAGACGCCATCGATTTTTCATTCTTTTTTAATCCGGGTTTTACAAATGCCCAAATTTGATAAAATATATAAGGGAAGGAAAAAACGACACCTCCCATAATACTCATCATTAAAGCATAGGAGAACTGACCAGAAAGTGTGGTGCTTTGCATTTTTAATGAAATATCCTCAGAGCAAATCCCTAAATAGTCGCACATCCATCTAAAAGTAACAAAATCTGATTTACTCATAGATAAGAATACATTATCCATTATCCATTCTTGATAATACCAAATAGCAATTGAAAATATTAGGACAGCAATCGCGCACCGAACTAATCTCCATCTCAATTCTTCTAAATGGTCCAAAAAGGACATTTTATTTTCTTCTTCCATATTTCGATTGCAAAGTTAATGATTCGATCGAATTGGTATGTTCATTAAGCTAAAATCAATCATATTTTTATAAAATATTTTATTTCTAAAATATGTTTTTAAAATAAAACTCAATTATGGTGTTAATATTTTCTCCTTTTTAGCCAAAACTATAGACTGTAGACAATGATTAAAATAAATTAATATTTGTACTTGAATAACCTTATAAATTTTCGTACTTTCGTGAAAGAAGGTTACAATTTTTTAAAGAATAGACAAGAATGGCTCAATTTGATTTGAAAGTTGCATTACGTAAATTTTTTGGTTTCGACAGTTTCAAAGGTACTCAAGAAGAGATAATTACCAATGTCCTTAATGGAAACAACACCTTTGTAATTATGCCTACAGGTGGTGGTAAGTCAATGTGTTACCAGTTGCCGGCTTTATTATTAGAAGGCACTGCTGTGATTGTTTCTCCATTGATAGCTTTAATGAAAAATCAAGTAGATGAAATTAGAAGTGTAAGCGACGATGAAGATATTGCTCATTTTTTAAATTCTTCTTTAACAAAAAGTGAAATTACTAAAGTTAAAAAAGATGTAAAAGATGGAAAAACCAAATTATTATATGTTGCTCCTGAATCTTTAACAAAATTAGATAACATTTCTTTTTTAACTTCTGTAAATGTTTCTTTTTTCGCAATTGATGAAGCGCATTGTATTTCTGAATGGGGACATGATTTTAGACCTGAATACAGAAGGTTAAGAGAGATTTTTGAAAAAATATCAAATGTTCCTGTGATTGCATTAACTGCTACCGCTACACCTAAGGTTCAATATGATATTCAGAAAAATTTAAATATGTTGGATGCGAAAGTATTTAAATCATCTTTTAACAGAGATAATTTATACTATGAAATTCGTCCAAAAAAAGATGTAGAGAAAGAAATTATCCGTTATATTAGAACGAAAGCAGGCAAAAGTGGGATTATTTATTGTTTAAGCAGAAAGAAGGTAGAAGAGATTTCTGAATTACTACAAGTTAATGGAATTAATGCTCTTCCTTATCATGCAGGATTAGATGCTACAACAAGAGCAAAACATCAAGATATGTTTTTGATGGATGATACTTCTGTGATTGTAGCCACCATTGCGTTCGGTATGGGAATAGATAAGCCTGATGTACGTTTTGTAATTCATCACGATATTCCTAAATCTTTAGAAAGTTACTACCAAGAAACTGGTAGAGCTGGAAGAGATGGAGGAGAAGGAGATTGTTTAGTGTTTTACAATTATAAAGACATTGAAAAATTAGAAAAATTCCTTCAGGGTAAACCTATCGCTGAGCAAGAAATTGGAAAACAATTATTAAATGAAATGGTTTCCTTTGCTGAAACGTCTGTTTGTAGACGTAAATTCATTTTACATTATTTTGGTGAAGAATTTAATGAGCATAATTGTAGTGCTTTATGTGATAACTGCAAGCATCCGAAAGAAAAAAGTGAAGGAAAAGATTTTATGCAAATGCTTTTGGAATCTTTAATTGATCTTCAAGAGCAACAAAAGTATAAACACTATTGTTCTTATTTAGTAGGTAGTATTACTTCTGATATTAAGAGTTACAAGCATGATCAATTACCTAGATTTGGAATAGGAAAAGAAAAAGATGAAAATTTTTGGACTTCTTTAATACGCCAGGCTCTTGTATATGGCTATATTTCTAAAGACATTGAATCATATGGTGTTATGAAATTGACTGAGAAAGGGCATGATTTTATAAAAAATCCAGTTTCCTTCACGATTGTTAAGGAGCATGATTATTCTTCAATTGATGATGATAATCAAATCATAACTGCAGGAGGAGGAGCAATGGATGAGGTATTGTATACGATGTTGATGGATTTGAGAAAGTCATTGTCTAAACAAAATAACATACCTCCATTTGTAATTTTTCAAGAGCCATCGTTAGTGGATATGTGTTTCCATTATCCAATTACTATGGATGAATTAACAAATATTCAAGGTGTAGGAAATGGAAAAGCCTCTCGCTACGGAGCTCCTTTTTTAGAGTTGATTAATAACTACATTATCGATAATGATATTGAACGACCAAATGATTTAATTGTTAAATCACTAGTAAACAAATCGATTTTAAAAGTTCAACTTATTCAAAATATTGATAGAAAACTTCCTTTGGAAGATATAGGAAGAGCTTTAGGAAAATCTATTGATGAGGTAATTGAAGAAATCGAAGCAATAGTATCCTCTGGTACAAGAGTAAATATTAATTATTATATCGAAGATATTTTAGATTCGGATAATCAAGATGAAATTTATGAATACTTTTCTGAGGCTGAATCAGACGATTTAACAACTGCTTACCATGAATTAGATGGTGATTATTCAGAAGAAGAAATTCGACTAATGAGAATAAAATTTATGAGCGAAATGGCAAATTAATTTTTTTGTTTTAAAAAAAGTTATATATTTGACGAAATAATAATCAAGATATGGTACAAAATTTCAATTTCTTCTTTTTTAGTTTCTTTCACAAACGTGACTAGGAAGGAGAATTGTTATACCCAATAATAATATTTAGACCTTCCATTTGGAGGGTCTTTTTTTTGTCTAATAATTAAATAAATTAAAACTATGAGAAATCATTTAATAGCAATTCAAGGTTCAGTTTCATCTTTTCATGATTTAGCTGCAAAAAAGTATTTCGGAGAAGATGTGACAATTGTAGAATGTAATTCATTCAAGGAAGTATGCGATAAACTTTCTAAAAATCTAGTAGATTATGGAATCATTGCTATCGAAAATAAAATTGCTGGGAGTATCTTGATGAATTATCAATTGATAGATTCCCACAATTTAACGATTATTGGTGAAACATATTTGCCTATTGAACTTCAGTTGTTAGGAAAACCTGGAACTAAACTTGAAGATGTTCGAGAAATTATTTCACATCCAATGGCTTTAGGACAATCTCAATTTTTCTTATCTGGTTTAGAAAATGTTGTTGTATCAGAATTTAAAGACACTGCAACTTCAGCTAAATTAGTTCAAAACGACATGAATAATAAATTAGCAGTTATTGCTGGACCTACTGTAGCTAAAACGTATGGATTAGAAGTAATTGAAGACAGCGTTGCAGATGAAAAATTAAATTTCACTCGTTTTTATATTTTAAGTAAAGGTGCTGATGTAGAAGCAAACCCGACAAAGGGGTCAGTAACTATTAGAACTCACGACCAAATTGGGGGGCTTAGCGATATTTTGGTTGTTTTGAAAGCTGCGAATTTAAATTTAACAAAAATTCAAAGTGTTCCAATTATTAATAATCCATCATCGTACGCTTTTCATTTAGATATTGAATTTGAGGATAGAAATATTTTTGAAAAGACAATGTTAAATATAGAATCAATGGTTGAATCATTGAAAGTTTTAGGTGTTTATAAGGGATCTCATTTACCAATAAATAATTAATTATGGAAAATAGTATTATTAAAAAAAATAATCTAATCATTGCAGGACCATGCAGTGTTGAGAGTGAAGTTCAAATTTTACAAACTGCAATTGAATTAAAGGCGAGTGGTAAAGTAGATATTCTTAGAGGAGGAATTTGGAAACCACGAACTAATCCAGGAGGATTTGAAGGTGTAGGAACTAAAGGATTAGCATGGATGTTAAAGGCAAAACAAGAAACCGGTTTGCCATTCGGAGTTGAAGTAGCGACAAGTAAACATGTGGAAGATGCATTAAGTTTTGATACAGATGTTTTATGGATTGGTGCAAGAACAACTGTTAACCCCTTCAGTGTACAAATGATTGCTGATTCTTTAAAGGGAACAAATCAAACTGTTTTGATTAAAAATCCTGTAAATCCAGATTTAAAATTATGGATTGGCGCTATAGAAAGATTACAAAGTGCAGGAATATCTAATATTGGATTGATACATCGAGGATTTTCATCCTATGGAAACACAGAATATAGGAATGCTCCATTATGGCAAATTCCAATTGAAATGAAACGTTTATTTCCAGAATTACCCATGATTTGTGATCCTTCTCATATATGTGGAAAAGTAGAAACACTAAAAGAAATTTCTCAAAAAAGTATTGATTTGGCATATAATGGGTTAATAATTGAATCTCATTATTCTCCCAAAGATGCTTTAACAGATAGAGAACAACAAGTTTCAATCAAAGGGTTGGTTGACTTGTTAGGCAGTTTAATATTGAAAACTTGTTCTACAGAAAATTCAACTTATGAAAAAGAAATAAATCAATTGAGAGAACAAATTGATTTTTATGATGATGAACTTTTAGCATTAATTTCTAATAGAATGAAAGTTGCAAAACAGATAGGTAAAAGAAAATTGGAAAATGATGTTACTGTTTTACAATCGAATCGTTGGAATGAAATTTTAGAACGAATGGTTCAGAAATCTAAACAATTAGATTTGGGAGAAGCGTTTGTAAAATCATACATGGAAGCCGTTCATATTGAAAGTATTAGAGTTCAAAATGGTATAAAATAATTTATAAAACTGCTAAGCACATTACTTGCATTCCAATTTTTAGAGCTTCAGAATCAACGTCAAATTTTGAATTATGTACGCCGTGAATAATTCCTTTGGCCTCATTTCTGACACCAAGTCTAAAGAAGCAAACAGGAATTTCTTGAGAATAAAAAGCGAAATCTTCTGAAGTCATTCGGATAGGTAAATCTTCAACAAAGGAGTCACCTAAAAATGATTTTGCTTTTTCTTTCAAGATAGAAGTAATTTTAGGATTATTTTCTAAATAAGGATATCCTTCGCTAATCTCAACTTCTGCTGTTCCTCCATTAGCTTGAGCAGTTAAAAGAATATGTGATTTAATTAATTCCCAAGCTTCCTTTCTCCATTTTTCATTCATTGTTCTGAATGTACCTTTCAATATTACTTTTGAAGGAATAACGTTTGAAGCTCCTATACCTTCAAAGTGGCCAAACGATAATACACACGGAACCGTAGGGTCACATTTTCTACTTACAATTTGTTGAATAGATGTAATAATATTTGCACCAATTGTAATCGGATCAATCGTTTTATCAGGAGTAGCACCATGACCACCTTTTCCGAGAATAGTTACATAAATCTCATCACACGAGGCCATATACAAACCTTCTCTAAATCCAACTTTACCAGTTTCCATATCCGGAAAGACATGCAAAGCATACATTTCTTTTACATTTGGATTTTTTAAAACGCCATCTCTAATCATATATGTAGCTCCACCAGGATTTTTTTCTTCACCTGGTTGAAAAATTAATTTAACCGGATTTGGAAGCTCTTCTTTTAATTCGTTTAATATTTCAGCTACTCCTAATAAAATTGAAGTATGAACATCGTGGCCACAGGCATGCATTATACCTTCAAAAGTTGATTTATATTCAACTTCGTTTTCTTCATTTATTGGTAGTGCATCTAAATCTGCTCTTAATCCAATACACGATTGCTCTTTTGAATGTTGTTTTCCTCGAATAATAGCGACTACACCAGTACCTCCAATATTACTTGTATGTTCAATTCCTAGCTTCGTTAAAGTTTCAGAAACAAATTTCATTGTTTCAAATTCTTGGTAAGAAAGTTCTGGATATTTATGAAGGTGTTCTCTATATCCTTTTACTTTATCAAAAATTGAAATTGAATATTTTTTAATGAAAGTGTGTAAATTATTTTCCATTTGAAATAGAGTTATAACCAGATAAAATTAATTTAAAAGATACAAAAGCCATGATTATTCCGAAAGTTAGTTTTACGATGGATGGCGAGATTTTTAAGGATAATTTAGAACCAAAATATCCCCCAACAATAAAAGCTAATGCTATTATGATTCCATAATTCCAATTGATATTTGAAGATTTTGAGTAATTCATAACTGCTAAAATTCCAACAGGTAAAACAAGAATGAATAAACTCGTGCCTTGGGCTTGGTGCTGAGTTAAGCCTAAAAAAAAGACTAAAGCAGGAACAATAATAATTCCTCCTCCAACACCAACGAAACCACTAAGCATACCAGCAAATACTCCAATAGTAAGTAATATTAAAATTGTTTGTACAGTCATATTCATTTTTTTAATTATTTACCCCCAAAATTCGCTATTCCACCATTAAATTGCAGCCTCTGATATCAGAATTGTCAAATCTTCCCATTAGTTCAAATTGATTACCAATTTTTTTTCCTAAATCTTGTGTAGCAATAAAGCTACAACTATATAAATTTGCTAAATCAATTACATTAATCCCACCAGTTTTACCATCTGAAATAAATTGAAAAGGATCATTAATTTCTCTTATAATTACATCCATCCAATTCGGTATTTCATACAATCCATCTTTATTACTATAAGATTGAGAAAATAGTTCTGTCATTCCATATTCGGAAGAAATGAAATCACAAGAAAGCCCAATTTTTAATTTTGAATGTAATTCTTCTTTTGTCATTTCTTTTCGACGACCTTTCATTCCCCCCGTTTCAATAACTTGCGCTTTAGATAAATTTACCGATGCTTCAGCTAAATCTAGAAGGGCATAGGAAACTCCAAATAAAATAACTTTTTTCCCTTGTTCAATAGCTTTTTTATAATTGTAAATTAATTGATCATAATCCTCAAGAAAAAAACCAGAAAGTTTAGAATTACTCCTTTTTATTAAGTGATCTACCATATATACTAAACTAGAATTTCCTTGTTGTATATAATTTGGAAGTAATGCTAATATAACTTGATTAGTAGGGTTCCCAATAAATTGATTGTAAATCAAATTAAATGAATTTTCATAGATTTTTGAATTTTGCACAGAATGTTTACTACGAATAGTTCCGGTTGTACCACTACTATAAAAATCAAATAAAACAGGTAAATTATCAGTTATTACTGAATGTGATTTAAAAAATGAGATAGGTAAAAAAGGAATTTCACTAATAGAAGTTGGTTCTGCTCGATTTAAAAAATTCAAATAGTTTTTGTAAACCAAACAGTTTTGTTTCTGAAAATGAAATATCTCCAAAGATAATTTTTCAAAATCAGATTTTGTTTTTAGATTAAATATCTGATCTTCTAACTGCTTCATATTTAGACTTCAGATTTGAATTCAGATTTCCAATCGTTAACAATAATAACTAAGAAGTTTTTTTATTAATTAAATCTCTTATTCTTGAAGCAAGTTCGTAATCTTCATTTTCAAGAGCTTCATTTAATTGAAATTCAAGTTCTTGTACAGTTAAATTTTCAGGAGTTTCTTCTGTTTCTTCTTCTGAATTTTCATCGTCTAATAAATTCATATTTCCATCCGTGTCACCATCTTCTAGAATAATTCCAGCAGTTGAAAGGATAGACTCAAAAGTATAAACCGGACAATCAAAACGAACACCTATTGCAATTGCATCCGAAGTTCTAGCATCAATTTCAGTAATTTGACCATCTCTTTCACAAATTAGTTTAGAATAAAAAATTCCTTCTACTAAATTATATATAATAATTTCTTTTACTTCTATATCAAAGGAATCTGCAAAACTTTTAAATAAGTCATGAGTAAGAGGACGAGTAGGAGTCATTTTCTCTAATTCAATTGCAATTGCTTGTGCCTCAAAACCTCCTATGATTATTGGCAGTCTTCTTTTTCCTCCAGCTTCTGCTAAAACCAATGCATATGCTCCAGATTGAGTTTGACTATATGATAAACCTACAATTTCTAATTTTACTTTCTCCATACTTATTTTTGACGAAGTGAAAAGATCAATTAAGGAAGATTAAATTTCTTCCTTAATTGAATAAATTTTATTTTTTAATTAATTTGATGCTTTGAATTTTTTTACTGCTTCAGTTAAACGTGGCAAAACTTCTAAAACATCTCCTAATACTCCATAATCAGCAGCTTTGAAAAAAGGAGCTTCTGGATCTGTATTAATAGCAACAATTACTTTAGATCCATTAACACCGGCAAGATGTTGAATTGCTCCTGAAATACCTGCTGCGATATATAAATTAGGTCGAATTGCAAAACCTGTTTGTCCAACATGTTCGTGATGCGGTCTCCAGCCAATATCAGCAACAGGTCGAGAGCAAGCTGTTGCTGCACCTAGAACTTTAGCTAAATCTTCTACTATACCCCAGTTCTCAGGTCCCTTCATTCCTCTACCTGCAGAAACTACTAATTCAGCTTCCGTTAATGGAATTTCACCTTCTGGAATTTTTGTAGCTAAAACTTTAACTCTAGATTCACCTGCATTTCCATTAAAATCTTCAACAGAACAAGCTGAACCTGAATTTTCAGGTTGAATACTATTTGGTAATAATGAAATTATTTTTTTCTCTGTGTTTATTGTGATATTTCCAAATGCTTTTCCTGAAAATACATTCACTGAACATGTAAAACCATTTTCTGAGGATGGTAAACTTGTTGCACCAGAAACAAGACCAGCTTTTAAACGAAAAGAAAGTCTAGAAGCTACTGATTTAGCAATTAAATCATGAGAAAATACTATTTTATCTGCGCCTGTTTTTTCAACAGCAGAAGCAATAACTCGAGTAATTTGTTGTGTATCATCTGATGTGACAGACCTGTCAATTAAAACATTTCCAGCTCCCCACTCTCCTAAGATAGATAGACTTGAAACATCTGCAGAACCCGTAGTGATAACTGTAACGTCACCTCCTAATTTTTTTGCGTAAGTAACAGCTTCGAAAGCACTTTTTCCAAGACGATTACTACTTGTAATATATACTAATGTAGACATATCTAATTTTTTAAATTTATATAACTTTCGCTTCGTTATGTAATAATGCTACTAATTCATCCATATTGTTTGGATCAATCATTTTACATGCTGTTTTTGCAGCTGGCATCGTATAAGTAGTATATGAAGTTAAAGGAGAAACACTAATTGGGGTAATTATTGTTAGTGGTTTTGTTCTTGCAGCCATAATTCCTCTCATATTCGGAATGCGTTGTTCAGCCATTCCTTTTGCACAAGATGCAACGAAAGGTAATTCAACTTGAACTTCTTGAACACCTCCAATAATTTCTTTTTCTAAAGTTGCTGTATTACCGTTTAGTTCTAGCTTAGTAGCTAAGGAGATAAAAGGTAAATCTAATTCTTCAGCAAGCATACCAGCAACTTGAGAACCATTGTAATTAATAGTTTCTTTCCCCGTTAAAATGATATCAAATCCTTTATCTTTTGCATATGCAGCAATTTGAGCTGCAGTAAAATAAGCATCTGTTGGATCTGAATCGATTCTAACAGCATCGTCTGCGCCAATTGCAAGTGCTTTACGAATAACTGCATCATCAGCAGCTGTTCCAACGGTGATAATCGTCACATTTCCACCTAAGGATTCTTTTAATTCCAAGGCACGAACAAGTGCATACCACTCATCGTATGGATTAACAATATATTGTACACCATTCTCATCAAATTTCGTATTGCCTTCTACGAAAGCAATCTTTGAAGTTGTGTCTGGCGATTTACTGATACAAACAAGTATTTTCATCTTATCTTATGTTTCTTTTTTCGTGGGTAAATTTAATAAATATTACTTGTTTTGTGAATAATTTGAAATAAAATTCATGATTTTTTTGTTTTTTTGTTTAAAATTTTTAAAAGTGATTTTTCAACGAGAAGATATTAAATTAGGATGTATTGATATTCACTTATTGAATTTTTCAAATTTTGATCCAAATATATACCTGAATTGTCTGTCAGATATAGAAAAGGAAAGATTTTCAGCATTTACTAATTTACATAGAAAACAAGAATTTGTTTCAACTAGAAAATTGAGAACTGAATTGTTTGGTTTAAAACATATTCAGTATGATGAAGTAGGTGCTCCTTATATTAAAGATGAAAAATTCTTTTCGATAAGTCATTCGAAAAATTCTGTCGGAATTGCAGTTTGTAAAGATTTTAAGATAGGATTAGATATTGAAAAAGTTGGTTCAAAAATTCAAAAAATTAAACATAAGTTTTTATCTATAGATGAAATTGACAGCCTAGATATAAATTCAGATATAGAATTAACTAAAATTTGGACAGCAAAAGAAGTACTTTATAAAATATCAGGAAGAAATGGTATAAATTTTAGAACTGAATTGTCATTACAAAAAGAAAATAACGAAAAATGGGCTGGAATTATACTAAATGAAGACCATGTTTTAACTACAAAATTAAATATCTTTGAACACGAAGATTCAATAATTTCAGTCAATATAAGTGCTAGTGAAAAAGTCAAGTATAATATTCGATAGTATAACCAGTAAAAAAGGTCAAGTTGCAGTTTTAATTGATCCTGAGAAGTCAGACAATAAAGATATTTTAAAATCTTTATTGGAGAAAGCTAAGTTTGCAGGTATTAATTATTTATTCATTGGAGGTAGTACCGTTTCAAAAACTGAATTTGAAAAAACAGTAGATTTTATCAAATTGAATTCTTTAATACCGTTGGTTATTTTTCCAGGAGGTTCACACCAAATTTCCGAAAAAGCAGATGGCATTTTATATTTAAGTTTAATTTCTGGAAGAAATCCTGATTATTTAATCGGACACCATGTTCAATCGGCAAGTGAAATGATAAATATGGATATTGAAATTATTTCAACAGGATATATTTTAATTGACGGAGGAACAAAATCATCCGTTTCATATGTAAGTCAAACTACACCAATCCCTCGAGATAAAAATAACATCGTAAAAAGCACTGCAATAGCTGGAGTTCTTCAAGGAAAAAAGTTGTTATATCTTGATTCTGGAAGCGGGGCAAAATACCCTATAACTAAAGAATTAATAGATGAAATCATTTTTTTAAATGTTCCAATAATTGTTGGTGGAGGAATTAAAACTATTAAAAAAATGGATGAATTAAAATCTGCAGGTGTAAACGTAATTGTAATAGGAAACCATATTGAAGAGAATATTGATTTTTTATTAGATATAAAAAATTATATTTCATCCCAACAAAATTAATTTTGAAAAAAACTATTTCAACATACATTTACGACATTTAAAAATTAAAAAACTACAGTTTAATCAACAACTAGATAGAAATTATCTTACTTGATTGACTTTAGTTATTTTTGTGATAGAGTATATTTTATTTAAAGATGAGTTGATTTACTTCCCTTTTTTTAACATTAGGTTATTGTAGTTATCAATTTATTAATTCTTTAAAATGTTATTCAATACAATATCAGCAATTTTTATAATTTCTTTAAATTTTGAAATGTTAAATTCTCAAAATAATTTTCGTCCTCCTCCAATTTAACTTAACTGTTAGATATTCAGATTGTTGTTTTGTAAAATTGAGTTATATGAGACATCTTAAATTGAACTTTTTAGAGCTGTAATCAAGATTACTTTTAAAAAAATTACACCTTATAAGAAATATTGTATTTATATTTATCCGTTATTTTAATAATAGTATTATCATGAATAAACTTTTTACATATTTAATATTACCAATATTAGCGCTGAACAGTCTAAGCACTTTCGCTCAAAATCAGCACTTTAATTGTGGATTATCTCAAAAACTTGAGGAATTGTACGCTACCGATCCTAAATTAAGAGCTGATCAAGAGAAAATGTTGCTGAATGCAAAACATATGAAAAATGAAAAGGGCGCGACATCAGTAGTTTATACTATTCCGATAGTTTTTCATATTATTCATCAATATGGTTCAGAAAACATTTCTGATGCTCAGGTTATTAATCAGGTAGCCGTTTTAAATAGGGATTATAGACTAAAAAATTTAGACACCGCTTCGATAGTTCCAGAATTTAAAAAATTAATAGCGGATATTTCAATTGAATTTAAATTAGCAACAAAAGATCCTTTAGGAAATTGTACTAATGGTATAGAACATATTTATAGCCATGAAACTAATGTTGGAGATGATAATTCAAAATTAAGTGGGTGGCATAGAGATCAATATTTAAATGTTTGGGTTGTAACTTCAATGAAAAATGGTGTTGCTGGTTATGCATTTTATCCTTCAGCTGTTGAGGGAAGTGGTTTTATAAGGGATGGAGTTATTATATTGAATGAACACGTTGGAAATATAGGTACTGGAAGTGAAGGAAATTCAAGAGCGTTAACGCATGAAATTGGTCATTGGCTAGGATTACCTCATGTTTGGGGTGATAACAATACTCCAGGACAAGCATGTGGAGATGATGGAATTGAAGATACCCCAGTAACAAAAGGACATTCTTCTTGTTTAACAAATGATTTAACGAAAGCTTCATGTACGTTTTTCACTTCATCAATTTATAAATTTACAGATGTAAGAAATAATACGGGAATAATAGACCCAACTAACGTACCTGGTTCAACACAACGAATTAATTTCGGAAGTTTTAAAGCTACAAATGTTTCTTCAAACCCAACAGATAGTCTTCGATTTTCTTATTCTAATTGGCCATTAGGCGCTCCACAAGCAAGTAGTGACACAGTATATTCTCATCTAACAGGTTCTATTGATCCTACTAAATATTTTGAAGTAACCTTATCGCAAAACATTGAGGAAATAGGAACTCTAAAAGGCATAGATTTTTCTTTTCAAAGAAATTTCACTGGGCCTAGATCTTTTGCAGTTCGTTCAAGTATTGATAATTTCACAACGAATTTAACACCAACTTCCAATAATGATATGTTGAAGATACATAGCAATAGTTTTTTTTCCTATAAAGATACAAACGTAAACATAGATGGAAGTCATATTAATCTTTTAATGCCAGCGTTTCATAATTTTCCAGCACCTATTACTTTCCGAATTTATGCTTGGAATGCTGAAGATGCATTAGGAACATTTAGTATTGATAACTTTACAATTACTGATTCAACAGGAGTAATTGAAAATACGCAAAACTATATGGAATATTCTTATTGTTCTACAAGAATGTTTACTTTAGATCAAAGAGACGTGATGAGATATAGTATTGAATCAAGTATTTCTGGTAGAAGTAATTTAGTTACTTCAGATAATCATATTAAAACAGGAATTGATATTGTATCTCCAAATCCTTGTACTCCAATTGCTGATTTTAATTCTTCCAAGAATTCATTATGTTTAGGGTCATCAGTTCAATTTAGGGATGCTTCTTGGAATGCAGATGTTACTAGTTGGTCTTGGACTTTTGAAGGAGGAACTCCAGCAACTTCGACGGATCAAAACCCATTAATTACTTATAATTCATCAGGATATAAAAAAGTAACACTTTCTGTAACGAATGGAACTGGCACGAATGAAGTGGTAAGATCAAATTATATTTTCGTTTCTGATCCTTGGGCTGATTATACTGGTCCTGCTTCTAACACTTTAGATACTGATAAATCATATTGGTTTTTGTTTGACAATCCAGAAAATAATTTTGCAAAGTTTCAAATTGCATATGGTCAAGGATATGACAAATCTAATTGTTTCAAATTGAATAATTACAAAAACACGGATGCCGCATTGTCATATACTTCTGATTGGTTTTACAATAAACGTTTAGGAGGAAATAAAGACGCATTAATAACTCCATCTTTCGATTTATCTCATACTACAGGAATTAATTTCACTTTTAAATATGCTTATGCAACTAACGGAACTTTATTAACAACTGTTGGATCAAATACTGCTGATATAGTAGAAAACGTCATTGTATATACTTCAAAAGATTGCGGTTCAACTTGGACGCCTTCTCCAGGTTCCATTCCAGCTTCAAACAAAATTAAGCCCCAAGATTTATTGACTGCAGGTTTTGCAGGAGGGAATGATTTTACTCCAGCAAATAATAGTCAATGGAAAACATTTACAATGCCTTATTATGCAAATAGTACTGATAGAAATGTAAGGTTTAAAATTGAGTTCAATTCATCTGATGTTTCCAACAACTTCTATATTGATGATGTTAATTTAACAGGTACACTAGGATTGGTTTCAAATGAAATTAATGATTTAGGATTTACGGTATACCCTAATCCTCTGTCTGCTAATCAATCTATAAACATATCATATATTGCTGGTGATAATCCTGTTGAATTGATTTTGAGAGATGTACAAGGTAAAATAATTCATACTGAGAAAATAGATAAAACTAATACAGAGGTAAATCATACATTAGAATTAAGTAAAACTCTTAATTCAGCGTGTTATTTCTTAGAAGTAAAATCAGGAGAATTTTCTACAATTAAAAAAGTTGTAGTATTATAATTAATATAATATATTTTAAATAAAAAAGACCGCTATATGCGGTCTTTTTTATTTTAGCCATTGAATTTAATATATGAATAAACAGAGACCTTATTGTTTATCAATTGCTGGCTTCGATCCTTCTGGAGGCGCAGGAGTTATTGCAGATTGTAAAACATTTGAACAGTTGAAAGTAAATGGATTAAGTGTCATCACATGCAATACAATTCAAACGGAAGACAATTTCTATTCTTACAATTGGATTTCAAATGAAATAATCTTAGAACAATTAGAAATATTATTAGATCGATATCCAGTTAAATATGTGAAAATAGGATTAATAAAAGATTCTGAAATTCTTCTTGAAATTTTACAAGTTTTAAAAAATAAGATATTAAATCCAATAATTATTTGGGACCCTATTATACTCCCAACCTACGCTGATTCAGGTATTGATCAAAATAGATTTATAAATAATTTACAGGATGTTCTGGAATCTGTAAGTATCATTACTCCAAATAGTATCGAATACAATAAATTATTTGGAAATAATAATCTGGAAGAAACCCATCTTAAATACAATCAAACTATTTATTTAAAAGGTGGACATTCTGAAGAGAAAGGTAGAGATATATTAATTAACAATGGTAAATTGTTCGCATTCAATCCAAAGACAATTACAAACCTTGAAAAACATGGAACGGGATGTATATTTTCAAGCGCTTTGTTAGCTTATTTATCAAGAGGGTTCCCTTTATTAAAATCATGTATTAGATCAAAGGCATACGTTGAAAAAAGAATTATTTCTAATAGATCATTGTTGGCTTACCACAGGTAAATAAACTTCAAATTAATTATTTATTCCTTGTAATGAACAAAGGTTGTAATAAAGGCCTTTCTTATTTATTAAATCTTGGTGAGTTCCCATTTCTTTAATTTCTCCTTTTGATAAAACAATTATTTGATCAGCATTTTTGATTGTACTAAGTCTATGAGCAATTACTAAAGATGTACGATCTTTCATTAGTTTTTCTAACGCATCTTGTACTAATTTTTCAGATTCGGTATCAAGTGCTGATGTAGCTTCATCCAATATCATAATAGAAGGGTTTTTTAATACAGCTCTAGCGATACTTATTCTCTGTTTTTGGCCACCTGATAATTTATTCCCTCTTTCTCCAATGTTTGTGTCGTAGCCATTTTCAAGATTCATAATAAACTCGTGCGCATTGGCAATTTTAGCAGCTTCAATAATTTGCTCTTCAGTTGCATTTTCAGAGCCAAAAATTATATTATTCCTAGCGGTGTCATTAAATAATATTGATTCTTGCGATACAATCCCAATATGATTTCTTAAGTCAAGTAATGAAGCATCCTTGATATTTGTTGAGTCATAATATATGTATCCTTCACTAACATCGTAAAATCTAGGTAATAAGTCTGAAATGGTAGATTTTCCACTTCCTGATTCTCCAACTAAAGCATATGTTTTACCTTTAGGAATTGTAAAATCAATATTTTTCAATACATATTCATCCTTGTATTTAAAAGAAACATTATTAAATTTTAATCCAGTTTTTAACTCTTCTAATTTGATAGGATTTTCAATCTCAAAAATTTTCTCATCTGTATTTAAGATTTCATTTATTCGATCAATGGATGCTTTGGTTTTATTTAAAAAACCAATGGAAGTAGCAATACCTTGTATAGGTCTTAATAATTGAGAGAAAACAATTATAAAAGTAATAAACTCTCCACCGGAAATTGTGGAAGATAAACCTTTCATTTCAAGAATCATGTTTCCGCCAAACCAAACAATACAAACTAATACAAATGCTCCTAAAGTTTCATTTAATGGAGAAGATAAATCTTTTTTACGGAAAGCTTTAGTTATTAATTCCTGATGTTTAAGATTGGTTTTTTTAAACGAATTTAGTATTTGTGGAACAGCATTAAATGCTTTAATTACTCTAATTGCACCAAGACCTTCTTCAATTTCAGAGGTTAAAACACCCATTTGATACTGACCTTCTTTCGCAGTTTTTTTTAAACTTTTACCAATTCTAGATATTATTAATGCAGAAATTGGTAATAAAATAAATGAAATTAAAGTTAATTGTGGACTTAAATAAATAAGTGCACTTACGCTTATAATTATTGCAATTGGTTCTCTATATATTAATTCTAAAACGCTAACAACTGCAATTTCAATATCTCCTACATCTCCAGTCATTCTTGACATAATATCTCCTTTTCTTTCCTCTGAATAAAAAGATAATGGTAGATTCAATGCTTTTTCATAAAGTTTATTTCGAATATCTCTAACTACAACCATTCTCATTTTAGATTGATGCCAAACAGTTAGGTATCTAAAAATGTTTTTTAAAATAAAAGAAGTTAATATTGAAATGCATATAAATAGTAATGCTTTTTTGGGATCTTCAGCTATTAAATTTTGCATAAAATAATTGAAAAAATCTTTCAAATAAATGAAAAAATTTAAAAATCCGCCAGAGTAAATAGGTTCAATAATACCTTCAATATTTACCTTTTCATCAATAAAAATTATTTTAAAAAATGGAATAAACATTACTAGAGAAATCAAGTTGAAAATTGTAAATAAAATGTTAAATACAATTATTAAAACAGCAGTCATACGATATGAAAAAGCGTATCGATGTATTTCTAAAATTTCTTTCATAATCACAAAGATATATTTTTGTTTACACCATTGATAACAATTCTTTACTTTTGTACTATGAGTTCAATTAGACAAAGTAGAATAGAAGGTGTTATTTTAGAAGAGCTTTCTGTTTTTTTTCAAAGAAATGCACGTGAAGTATGTTTAGGTGCAATGGTTAGTGTGACTGTAGTTAGAGTAACTTCAGATTTATCCTTAGCACGCTGTTATATAAGTATTTTTGCTGGCCCAGATAAAAATGAGGTATTAGATTGTATCCGTGAGAACACTAAGAAAGTTAGAGGAGAAGTGGGTAAACGATTAAAAAACATGAGAAAAATACCTGAATTATTATTTTTTATTGATGATTCATTAGATTATGCTAGTCAAATTGATGCATTATTGAAAAAAAATTAAATTATTAATATTTCATTTTTCATAGCGAAAAGATACCTTTCTTCTAAAAAGAAAAAAAATGTTATTAATTTAATAACACGCATTTCTGTTGTTGGAATTTCTGTCTCAACTGCCGCTTTAGTTATTTTGCTTTCAGCTTTTAATGGTATTGAATCCATTGTAGAAAAGTTATATTCTGAGTTTGATTCGGATGTAGTAATAAGATCAGTCAAGGGAAAGACATTTAATGAAAATCAAATTGATTTTAATAAATTAAATAAGGTTGAAGGTGTTGCAAGAATTTCTAAATCAATTGAAGAAATCGTTGTTTTAAAAAATGAAAAAAAGTGGGTTAATTCTCGGATGATTGGTGTTGATTCAAGTTTTCTTCAAATGTCTCACATGGATAATCATATCGTTGAAGGATTTCCAACTTTAAATGAAAACAATAAAGATGTTGTCCTTGTAGGAGCATCACTTTTAGACAATTTAGGAGGTTATATTCCTAGAAATGGATACCAAAGATTATTATTGTATGCTCCAAAAAGAGATGCTAAAGTTAAATTTGCATCAAATCCATTCACTACTCAAACAGTATATGTATCTGGTAAAATCAATTATAATAAAGAAGTTAATTCTGAAATTATTGTTGTTCCAATTCGTCTAGCTAAACAATTGTTAGAATATGAAAATGATATTACTTCTATTTTCGTTGATGTTAAAAAAGGATATATTAATGAGGATGTAAAAAATGAATTAATAAAAATATTACCTGAAAATTTTACTGTTAAAACAAATTACGAGAAAAACGAATTAATTTTTAAAACGAGTAAAACAGAGAAAATAATTGTAATAATAATTTTGATTTTTATTTTCATATTAGCAGCTTTTAACCTAGTTGCATCATTAACAATGTTATTTATTGAAAAGATGGATAACATTAAAACGATGATAAGTTTTGGAGCAGACAAAAAAATGATTTTCCGAATTTTTTTTTATGAAGGTATTCTTATTTCAGCAAAAGGAATTTTGATTGGGATTGTATTAGGTTATTTAGTTTGTATACTTCAGATTTATGGGGGTATATTACAAATGCCAAATACCGGTGGTGAATCATTTCCAATGAAATTAAATTTGTTGGATGGTTTTATTATATTATTTCTTGTTAGCACTTTAAGCTATTTTGCATCCTATTTCCCTGTTAAATATTTATTAAATAAAAATTTCGAAAAAGAAGTTTTTTGACAAAAAACAGTTGTCTATATTTTTAAAATAATATTTTTTAACACTTTTCAATAGTACTTTTTGACTTTGTTATTTTTAAAAATTAATTTCGTTTTCAGTTCACTACTTAAAACTTTTAACTTATCTTTGCGCTAAAATTTAGAATTCATTTTTAAAAGACACTGTAATGTCGGAAATTAAAGGTAAAATTTCTCAGGTAATCGGACCTGTTGTCGATGTAAGATTCGAAAAAGATGTGGCACTTCCAGGTATCTATGATGCTTTGGTAGTTGTTAAATCAGACGGAACGAAAGTAGTTCTAGAAGTTCAATCTCACGTAGGTGAAAATTCAGTACGTACCGTTTCGATGGACTCAACTGATGGATTCACTCGTGGAATGGATGCTATATCTACTGGGAGTGGTATTAAAATGCCAATCGGAGATAAAATAAAAGGACGTTTATTCAACGTTATTGGTGAGGCAATCGATGGTATTAATGAAGTTGATAACTCAGATGGTTTACCAATTCACCGTGAATCTCCAAAGTTTGAAGATTTAACAACAGCTACAGAAGTTCTTTTTACAGGAATTAAAGTAATTGATTTAATTGAGCCATACGCAAAAGGTGGTAAAATTGGTTTGTTTGGTGGAGCAGGAGTTGGAAAAACTGTATTGATCCAAGAATTAATTAATAATATAGCGAAAGCATACTCTGGTCTATCTGTATTTGCAGGAGTTGGTGAGCGTACACGTGAAGGGAATGATTTACTTCGTGAGATGTTAGAATCAGGAATTATCACATACGGTTCTGAATTCATGCATAGTATGGAAGAAGGAGGTTGGGATCTTTCTAAAATCGATGTGAACGAATTGACAAATTCTAAAGCAACTTTCGTTTTTGGTCAAATGAATGAGCCTCCTGGTGCACGTGCTCGTGTTGCTTTGTCAGGCTTAACTATGGCTGAGTATTACCGTGACGGTGAAGGCGATGGTAAAGGTGCTGATATACTTTTCTTCGTTGATAACATTTTCCGTTTTACTCAAGCTGGTTCAGAGGTTTCAGCATTATTAGGACGTATGCCTTCAGCAGTAGGTTATCAACCAACATTGGCTTCTGAAATGGGAGCTATGCAAGAGAGAATTGCATCTACTAAAAATGGTTCTATTACTTCTGTACAAGCGGTTTATGTGCCTGCAGATGATTTAACGGATCCAGCACCAGCTAATACGTTTGCTCATTTAGATGCAACAACAGTATTGTCTCGTAAAATAGCTGAATTAGGAATTTATCCTGCAGTTGATCCATTGGATTCAACTTCAAGAATTCTTACTCCAGAAATCGTTGGTGAAGAACATTATAATACTGCCCAACGAGTTAAATTGACTTTACAACGTTATAAAGAATTGCAAGATATTATTGCGATTTTAGGTATGGACGAATTATCTGAAGAGGATAAAATGATTGTACATAGAGCACGTAGAGTTCAACGTTTCTTATCTCAGCCTTTTCATGTTGCAGAACAATTTACAGGTTTAAAAGGAGTTTTAGTTGATATCAAGGATACTATCAAAGCTTTTAATATGATTTTAGATGGTGAAATGGATAAATATCCAGAAGCAGCATTTAATTTAAAAGGAGGTCTTGATGAAGTTGTGGAGGCTGGAGAGAAAATGTTAGAAGACGCTAACGCTTAATAAAAAAGTTGAAGACAATGCATTTGGAAATAATAACACCCGAAACAAAAATTTTTTCTGGAGAAGTTGAAGCAGTTCAATTACCTGGTTTAGATGGATTATTTCAAGTATTGAAAGGGCATGCTCCAATTATTTCAGCTCTTGGTAAAGGAAAGGTTAAAGTTGATCTTTCAAGTGCTTTTGAAAGAGATGAAAAATCTAGTGAAATGATAGAAGGTGATCAAAAAGATACTAAAGTAATACGAGTAAGTATTAACGGCGGTGTTTTAGAGTTGCAAAATGATAAAATTGTTTTATTAGCTGAATAACATTATACATACAATTGAAGAGGGATATGGTTTTCCATTTCCCTCTTTTTTTTTAAGGCATATTAAGTTTAAAAATATATTTACTCTCTATACGAATCTTTTATTATTTTCGTTTATAATTCTTTAGTAATAAATGGATTTTTTACAAAAAATAGATTTAACAAATGTACCTCAACACATAGCTGTTATTATGGACGGCAATGGTAGATGGGCTAAGCAACAAGGGCACGAGAGATTATATGGACATAATTACGGTGTAGAATCTGTTCGAGAAGTACTTAAAGGTGCTATGGAATTAAAGATTAAGTACCTGACTTTATATGCTTTTTCAACTGAAAACTGGAATCGACCAAAAGAAGAAGTAGACGGTTTAATGGATTTAATGGTTAGAACAATTTCTAATGAGGTAGTTGAGCTTAATGAAAAAGGAATTCGGCTTTTGACAATTGGAGATACAGAAGGTTTACCAGAAAGTTGTCGAAATGAATTAAAAAATGCAATCGAATATACTTCCCATAATACGGATACTACTTTGGTTTTAGCATTAAATTATAGTTCTCGTTGGGAAATTGTTAATGCTACCAAAAAAATCACTGAAAAAATCGGAAGAGGTGAATTAGCAGTTTCTGAAATTGATGATGAATTGTTTAGTAAATACCTTACAACCTCACAGATTCCTGACCCTGAGTTATTAATAAGAACTAGTGGTGAACATCGTGTAAGTAATTTTT